>JBCDAP010000191.1:0-4705 GCA_039185335.1 Planctomycetota bacterium
CCGCCACCTTGAGAAGTACGCCGCACGGTGCGGCGATGCGCACCTGCATCGCACCGGGCTTCATGATGCTGTCCTGATCAAAGATAATCATCTCGCGAACATACGGAACGAATCGCTCGGAGAGTTTGTTTGCACGGCAGCCGAGCGAGCCAGAGCAAAGCACGCACTGCGGTTCGTGATGATCGAGGTCGACACGCTCGAACAATTCGATGTGATCACATCGATCGAGAACGGGATCGACATCGTGCTCCTCGACAACTTCTCTACTGGCGAGCTGCAAGAGGCGGTCGCACGACGTGACGCCGTCAATCCGCGATTGCAGCTGGAAGCTTCGGGCAAAGTCACACTCGAGACGATCGCTGAAATCGCTTCGACGGGTGTTGATCGGATCAGTTGTGGCGCCATCACGCATCAGGCTGTATCCGTCGACATCGGTCTCGATGCTGATGAATGAGAACTACTCAAAATCGCTCTCGCCACGCAAACGCTCGAGCATTCGTGTGAGATAGCGCCAAGCGTTCAGCTCGTGGCGGATTGCGGCCAATCTATCTGCATCTCCTTCCTTTACTCCCCCAAAGAGATCTGCCACCCTGACAACGAGAGCTTGCTCGCGCTCGCGAACCTCCGCAACTTTGGCCTCGATCGCCGCTTGATCTCCGCTCGCCGCGAGCTCTTCGATCTCCATCCGCTCTGCAAGTGTCTGCTCAAGAAAGCCTTCCGGTAACGTCTTGTCTTCAGAAGCCGAAGGGCCATGCAATGCTGCAAGCAGAGCCCCGGCACGAAGCTCCGGATTGAGCAAAGTAGCCCGCGCGGCATTCAGCGCGCCCAAAATGTCCGACGCATGCTCATCCTCTCCAGCCCGGTCCGGATGAAGCTTGGCGGATTTGCGAAGCCAAACACGCTCGAGTGCTGCTTCGTCGATGTCGTAAGACAGCGGAAGTCCCAAGAGCGAAAACGGATCGGTGTGTGGCTCGAGCATGCCGGCGAGCGTAACGAGAGTTAGCGATTGATGTTGAGGCTCTCGACAAGCACCAGGGCCTGCTCGTTCTCCGGCTCGATCTCGAGCGCGGTGCGTGCCGCGGAGAGAGCGAGGTCTTTCTGACCAAGCTCGGCATAGATCACCGATTGAAGATTCGCTGGCTCAGCCACGCCCTCAACACGAGCCCTTGTCACAGCCCGCTCAAGAGTTGCCAGAGCGGCTTCGGGACCAACGTTGGCCTGCTGCCAAATCGCCAAAAAGAAGTACCCCTCATAGCGTTCGGGCGCAATCGCCATCAGCGTGTCTGCGGCTTCCTTGAGCAGACGCGGATCCGAAAGCACTAAAGAAACCGTGCCGAGCTGACGCCACGCATCCGCGTCGTTCTGTCCGCCCACACGACGCGTGAGCTCGATAAGCATCGAACGCGCCTCCATCGGACGATTCAGCTCGAGCAAGCAACGCGCGCGCAAGTGCACAAGGTCAGGACGGCGTTCTGCATACTCTTCGTCACGGAGGAGTCGCTCGAGCGTTCGATCCGCTTCCGAAAAACGAGCAACACGGATCTGCGCGCGAGCCAAGTCCTCGCGAATACCCTTGTCCTCGGGTGCCTGCAGCATCGCCTCACGGAAAAGCGCCACCGCCTCCTCTGGTTCATTCCGGATCAACGCGAGATGCGCCTCGGTCTGCTTCACGGCAGGAACAAACCGAAAACGATCCGCGTGGTCGCTCAGCATGCCTTTCGCACGATCGAGCTCGCCCATCTCGATCAGCATCTCGACGCGCGTCAGAAGGTATTGCTCCTCGGTCGGCTCAAGCTGGAATGCGCGAGCGTACGATTCGAGTGCGCTGAGCGTCTGACCAAATCGCTCGTACACGGTGCCCGCGTAGTAATGAGGCTCGGCGCTCAGCGGATCGAGCTGCATCGCCTGAGCGAGCTGTTCGAGCGCCTGCTCTGGCTGCTGCATCTCGATGAACACGCGTCCAAGGAGGAGTCGCGCCTCCGCCGACTCCGGGGTCAAGAGAACCGCTTCATGAGCGTGATCGAATGCTCGCTCGATGTTGCTCGACTGAAGGTCGGCGGTTGCCATGTCCTGCGCGGTCTGTGATTTTAACGCGTTCAGTCGCGCAACCGCTTCGTCCTTGAACTCACTGGTGTACTTGCCGTGTCCTTGGCAACCAACAACCACCCCGACACTTGCACCCGCAAGGAGCGCGGCCCGGATCGTCACGACAAATACACGCATACACCACCTCCGAGATGAGTCAGAACCCGCTGGGGAGCGAGGGAATCTCTGGGATTTCGGGGATATCGATGGCCGGGGCCGCTTCTTCACCGGATGACGCTTCGCCAGCTTCACCAGTAGGCTCGGGAGGCCCTTCTTGACCCTCCTGCTGTTCCGAGGTCGAATTCGGGAGAATCGGAATCAAGGCGTAAGGCGAAGGTTCGTTGGCACCGGAACCACCCTCAGGGAGGAACTGCTCCGGCTGAGCCGCACGACCCGCAAGATCAGCCGCATCCTGACCCGACGCCTGCTCGCGCGAATAACGGTCGAGAAGCGCATCAACGTGGGCCTTTGAAATCCGATCAAGAAGGCTCTCGTTCGGCCACCATTGCGGCTCGTTGATGAGCTGCTCGCGGATGCGGATTGCCTCGGGCTGAACCGGGTGAAGCTCAAGCGACCGACGGATCGCCCACATCGCTTTCTCGATATGTCCTTCCGCAGCAAGCTGCTCCGCTTGCACATTGAGACGAGCAGACTGTTGAACCTTGGACCAAAAGAGCAGCCCTTCACGCGATCCCGCACGAACACGCTCGACCTGCGCCTCTGCCTCCTGGCCGGTGCGAGCCAGAACCGCCTCGCTCATGATCGTGGGTTTGATGAGGAAGATGATCTCGTTCCTCCTCGTGCTGTCATCGTGACCACGGAAAGCGCCGCCAACAACAGGAAGATCGCCGAGAATCGGCGTCTGTCGACGGGTGAGTGTGCTGTCCTCACGGAAAAGACCACCGAGAACAGCAGTTGTTCCCTTCGGCACCGTTACATGTGTCGAAACTGTCTGCAAGGCCTGATCTGGGACTTCCGTTGGGATCTCGGGACCTTGCACCGTGCGGATGTTCACATCAGACAAACGTGGCGAAAGTTCCAAGCGAACAGCGTTGTCGTCCTGAATGAACGGGCGGAAATCGAGCTCAATGCCCTCGTTGACGAACTCGACATTCTGGATCACAACACCGTCCGCAACGGTGGTCTCCAGATAACCGATACGAGCACCCACGAAAACACGTGCGCGTTGGCGGTTGAGCGCCATGACCTTGGGGTTAGCAAGCAAAGAGACATCAGAGACCTCGTCGAGAGCACGAATAAAGATCCCGATGTCGTCATCGATGATGATGCCTGCACGCACTGTGGCGTCACCCTGCCCGGTGTTTCCGGGGCTTGCGACCGCAAACGAATCGTTCGCAGGCTGAGAAGCAGCAACGAGCTGATCTTCGGGGATCTGCGGCTCTCGCTGAAAATCAAAGGGCTCGAAAGTAGACGGGAAGTTGAACAATTCGGTGAACTGAACATCCGGCAGGAATGCAAAATCAACGCCGAAGGCATTCGCCTCGTTCAACTGCGTCTGGAGAACCGTTGCCTCGATCAGAACCTGAGCGGGCTTCGTATCGAGCGCAAGAAGGAGCGACTCAACTTCCGCGATAAAACTCGGCTCGTCATAGACAACGACTGCGTTGCCCATCGCGTAACGATTCAGCTCCGGGTCATAAACCGGATCAGCGATCGACTCGGTATCTCCGAAGGATCCGCTCTCGGATGCGGTTTCGGGTGCGTTGTCCTGAGTCGCGACGATTCGCCCGCGATCGGAGAGAAGCGGCTCGGCAAAGCGGATCGCGTCCGCCGCAAGGAGATAGTTCAAACGAACCACGCGAGTGTCTAGACGCGATTCGGTCTGAGAAACGACACGCATTTGGTCAGCGGTATACACAAAGTAGAAATCGCCCCGTTTGACATAGCCGAACGAGTTGGCGTGAAGAATGGCTTCAAGGGCTTCATCGAACGGCACACCCGCGATGGAAGCCGTGATCGGGCCTTCGACCCCCGCGGCCGGAACGATATTCTGGCTCGATTGAACCGCGAGCTGGTTCAGGATGTCGGTCAGCGGAGCATTCGAAGCGAGCAGGTCGACGGTGAGATACTCAGAAACCCGAACAGATAAGAACGAGTCGCCTTCCTCAGCGGAAGCGTCCTCCGGTCCGGCCGCCTGGTTGATCGGATTCACGCGGAGCGCAGCGAGATCGGGAGCTTGCGCGAAAACGAACGTCGTAAAACCCATGCAAAACATGGAAACGAGGCACGCAGCGAACGACGAGCAAACGGTGTCGCGCATGGTCAATGTCCTGCCCTGCTAGATGCCGTCGCCCGATGGCGAGGTCATCGGCTTGAGTGCTGTCCTATCCCGACCGCCGCGGAACGCACGACGGTGTGTCGGCAGGGCGAACGAAACGCCCACGACTGGTGGAGACTAACTCATTCGAGGGCTTCATACCAGACCCAGGGTGCGAACTGGCTTGTGATTCATGGGTTCATGGGTGATACTCGGTTTGGATCGGATGTCGCCCGATGGAGCCATCGATGAATCAGACCGCAACCGAAGCCACGACCGACACCAAGGCCTCACACAACGGGCAACCGGCCAAGCCGATGGATGGGGACGCGATCGCGTTCC
>JBCDAP010000192.1:0-4685 GCA_039185335.1 Planctomycetota bacterium
GATTGTTCCTCGGGCCATCGCAATGACGTCTATTGTGCGTTCGGCGTTTGCGGATCTGTTTCTTCACGGCACAGGCGGAGCGGTTTATGACCGTGTCGCAGAACTCTGGACACAGAACTGGACTGGCTGGCCACTCGCCAAGCTCGCGCCGATAGGGATTGCGACGGCAGATGTTCTGCTCCCAATCGCCAAAGAGTTTCCGCTCGATAGTTCGGTCGGCTCAAGCGAGGCCTGGCTGGCTCATCACGCTCGTCACGATCCGGGAACGATTGGCGACAAATCAGCACTCGACATCAAAGAACGATTTCTCGAGCAGATCAGCGACGCCCCCCGGGGCTCGCGTGAAAAGCGTTCTCTGTACAAAGCGATGCACGCCGCCTTGGAAGGGTATCGCACCGCGCACATCGAAGAGATCGCATCGCTTGATGAAGAGGCTCGTCTTTCCTCAACCCGGCGGACGTCTGCCGAGCTTGCTCATTCGAGAACATGGTCGTTTGTTCATCACCCGCCAGAGTCGATCGATGGATTACGGATGAGAATCGCATCGATGCTGAACGACCGAGAGCAATCCAAGAACGTCGTACGTTCCTGATTGAATCAGCAGCTTACGCACTCTCTTGCTGGAGAGCATCCGCCAGGAGTTCGGCGTAGCTCCCCGAGACAGCTTCGCCGAAAGCATTCGCGAGTTCGTCACGAACACCGTTAATCCGCTCGTGAGCCTTGATGACGTTGACGCGCGGGCTCACGATCACCTCTGCCTTAAAAAACCAACCGAGACCTTCAACGCGATCGAGATACACGTTTATGCCGTTCACAAGGTAGATCTCGCGGGTCTTGCGAACGGTAACCCAGACCGGCATTTCCGCAGATCCGAGTTGAACACGTGCATCCGTCTCGGTCATCACCTCGAATCTCGTCATGCGAGGCGTCACCCGGGCAGGCTTGTTGTACAAGACGTAGTCCGTCGGTTCGCCCGGCGCGGTTCGCCTCTTCAGAAAACCTGCCGGGACACGGAAGTGGGTGTCATCCCCTTCGATCGTGCCGGCGCTCAGTGCTCCCATCGCGCCCAAGAGAAGGCGCGCAAGATCAGGATCACGCAGCTCGCACCGGAATTCAACAGCCTGCATCGACTCTCTATCGGGCCCATGAGAGCAGCAATCAAGGGTGATGCTCTTCGGGAAGCTCGTTCAGCAACTTGTTTTCGTCCCAGATGATCACGCCGAGTGATTCCGCTTTGGTGAGTTTCGAGCCCGCTTTTTCTCCAGCAATCAGCAGATCGGTGTTCTTCGAGACCGAACCGCTCACCTTGGACCCAAAGGTTTCGAGGAGCTCCGATAATTCTTTGCGTCCAAAGTGTTCGAGCGTTCCGGTGATGACGATTGTTTTTCCTGCAAAGGGCGAGTCGATTTCATCAGCTTGCTCGGTTGGTTCGCGGAAGTCCGAACTGGTGAGATCGACGCCGACCTCACGGAGCGAAGCGAAAGCCTCCTGGGCCTGTTCAGAATGGAAGTAGGAATGAACAACGGGAGCAGTATTCACACCGAGGTTGGTTTCGTAATCCAGATCAACAGGCGCGTCTAGGCCGAAGAGTTCTTGCCGCTTCGGGGTGCTGAGCCCGTTAACACCTCGCGGAGCGAGGGCCCAAACAGGCGCGGCCAGGAGTTCGTCGAGATCACGGAAGACGCGAGCGAGTGCCTTCGCGGTGGACTCACCGACGTGACGGATACCCATGCCGGCAAGGACACGGGCGAGCCCACGCTGCTTTGCGCCCTCGATGCCGACAAGCATGTTCTCGACCTTCTTCTCGCCCATGCGTTCGAGGGCGAGCAGCTCTTCACGATGCTGATGGAGACGGAAAATGTCCGCGAACCCTGCGAGCGGGATCGTGTCCGACTCGAGGATCTGATCGATGGTCTTCTCGGCTAGGCCGTCGATGTCCATCTGGTTCCGACCCGCGAACCAGATGAGTTTCTCGCGGAGCTGCGCGGGGCATTCGGGGTTGACGCACCGACGGATCGTTTCGGTTTCGCCCTCGTACTCGATCTCGAGCGTGCCTTTGCACACCGGGCAGCGGTCGGGCGGCTCGATCGGGGTTGCATTCTTGGGGCGTTTGCTCAGAACGGGTTCGAGGACCTGCGGGATGATCTCGCCGGCCTTCTCAACGACCAACGTATCCCCGATGCGGAGGTCACGGGCCGCCGCGAGCCCGTAGTTGTGCAGCGTCGCGTGTCGGACGGTCGTCCCGGCGATCAGCACAGGCTCCATCTCCGCGCGAGGCGTGATCTTGCCGGTCTTGCCGACCTGATGAACAACGTCGATCAGCTTGGTGGTCTTCCGTTCCGCGGGGTACTTAAAAGCCACCAGCCAACGCGGGGACTTCGAGGTCGAGCCCAGTTTATCCTGCTGGTCGAACCGATCAACACGGATCACGACGCCATCTACAGCGAATGGATAGGAGCGAGTGGCCGGCGAGAATTTTTCGATCGCGGCAAGAACGTCTTCGAGCGACTCGGATTCAATAGTCTCGTTGATCGGCAGCCCAAGACCTTCGAAGCGGTCCATGAGTTCGAGGTGACCCGAGGCGAAGTTCTGTTCGCCTTCGATCAAACCACGGCCGTGGGTGACGAAGGCGAGACGGCGTGAAGCCGTGATCTTGGGATCCAGTTGCTTAAGCGTGCCGGCGGTGGCGTTCCGCGGGTTCATGAATGGGTCATCACCATTCGCTTCCCGTTCATCGTTGATGCGCTCGAATTCGGCGGTTGGCATAAAAACCTCGCCGCGAACTTCGAGAACATCCGGGATCTCAGAAGCGTCCCCGTGAAGGCGGAGCGGAACCGAGCGGATCGTGCGTACGCTCTCGGTGACATCGTCGCCCTGTTCTCCGTCACCACGTGTCAGCGCATACACCAGGACACCTTGCTCGTAGCGGAGAGACATCGCGACGCCGTCGATCTTGGCATCGCAAGCGAATCGGATGTTCGCCCCGCCCGGGAGGCCGCGCCGAACGCGATCTACCCATTCCTCGACATCGTCCTCCGAATACGTGTTGTCGATGGACTTCATCGGGAGGGCATGCTTTCGAGTGACGAAGCCCTCGATCGGATCGCCGCCGACACGTTTGGTGGGGCTCGTCGGATCGTCGATGCCGGCTTGGGCTTCCAACTCGGTGAGGCGAGCGAGTTTCTCGTCATACTCGCGGTCGGTCAGGAAAGGGGTTGCATCCGTGTAATACGCATGATTCGCACGCTCGAGCTCGTCACGGAGAGCAGAGATTTCTTCGGTGTGGGTCGTCATCTTCGCCCGAGAGGTTACCCTGCACACGATGAGCAAGGTTGTGGCCGCCAATACGATCGACGGGAAAAAGCTCGCGAAGCAGATTCGGAGCGATCTCGCGCAACGCGTGGAGTCACTGAAGGCTTCGGGGCGTAAGGTCCGCCTGGACGCAGTGCTGACCGCTTCGGCCGACGACGGAGCGGCACGGGTCTACGCGAACAACCAAGCAAAAACTTGCGAGAGCCTGGGCATCGAGTACCACCTCCACGAATTGCCCGGCGACTCGGACGAGGACGAGATCCTGGGACGTGTGCTGTTGCTGAACGAGAAGACCGAAGTGCACGCGATCATGCTGCACATGCCGCTCCCGGCTGGAGTCGACCCGTATCGGATCCAGAGGCGGATCGATCCGGACAAAGACGTCGAAGGTGTCAACCCGGCGAACATCGGGAACATCGTCTACGGGCGATCATCGCTCGCACCGTGCACAGCCCTCGCGACTGTGCGCATGATCGAGTCGCTCGGCATGGATCTGAAAGGCAAGCGTGCGGTCGTCATCGGCGCGTCGAACATCGTTGGCAAGCCCGTGGCGGCCCTCCTGATGCAGCACGAGTGCACCGTCATTTCGTGCAACAAATTCAGCGAAGATGTCCCCGGCATGGCCGCGACGGCCGACATCCTCGTCGCGGCTGCCGGCGTCCGAGAATTGGTCAAAGCGGACTGGGTGAAAGAAGGAGCCGCGGTCATCGACGTCGGCATTCACCGGGTGACCTTCGATCCTCCGCTCCCAGACGGCACGAAACGCAAGACGGTGGGGGATGTGGCGTTTGACGAAGTGGCCGAGCGTCTTGGATCCACGGGGCATATTTCTCCGGTCCCGGGCGGCGTCGGCCCGATGACGGTAGCCATGCTGCTCTCCAACGTCGTGGACGCGGCGGAGCGTTCGCGAGACAACTAGAGGCGTGGCAAGGTGCCTATACTGCCCCTGACTTGAATGGAGTCGTCAATGGCTGAACTGAGCACACAACTCGCTTTCCTCGGACTGCCCGGCGGGTCGGAATGGATCATCGTTCTCGTGATCGCCGTCCTCTTGTTCGGACGCAGACTCCCAGAAATCGCACGCTCGATGGGACAGTCGGTGACAGAGTTCAAGCGGGGCATCAACTCAACCAAGGCCGAGATCGAAGACGCTGCCACGCAGGCGAAGTCGCTCGACACCGACAGCCGGTCAGTGTCGCAGTCCGCTGGAACTCAAGAAACGACCAGCACGACGAGTCCCAACAGCTGAATTCGCTGCTGACGTTGCTGCGAGTGAGAGTCCGCAAGAACCAAAGGACGGTGGCAGAGGCGTCTCGCCTCCGCGGAGTGCTTCGCGTTGCGGCTTGGGTAATAGCGATCTCTGAACGCGTATA
>JBCDAP010000193.1:0-4662 GCA_039185335.1 Planctomycetota bacterium
CCGCGACGCCGATGATCAATGCCAGGGTATTGAGATATCCCATCGCAAGCGGTTCTTCGACCCACACATACTCGTAGCGCGAATTCAGTGGATTCTGAAGATTTTGCCTGAGATCTGTGAGAAGATGGTCGTCGGAGACCCAGTTCGCTTTCAAATCTTTTTCTTGTTCGAGCAAGTCGATCAAGCGTGTCAGAATCGACGTGTGCTCTCTTTCTGTGGCCGGAAGCATGCGGTCGTCAAGAGATAAGCTGATGCAGTGGTGATGAGTTGTCGCATGGATTATGCCGGTCCAGTAATTGCTTACTTCAAGCTGTACGTAGATGCTGCTTTGTGAGATGTTGCTGCCTGCGGTGACAACAGAAACATCCCATCCGGTGTCTCCCTTGGTAACGCTAAACCAGAGATTTCGCTGTTCAGGAGGTTCTCCGTTGATGAAGGCTTGTCGTATCCACGTGTCATGCCAAGGTCGAGTAGAGAGGAGAATCACAAGGAGTTGGACAAGAATCAAAAGTACAGAGACACAAGCCAGAACACGGTGCGCTCTGGCATGAGCTGGTTTTTTCTCCAAACCGACACCTTCCTTTCGCCCTATTTCATCCTCCCATCCGCAGGTTTGCCAGCCGCGGTTCCCTCACTCCACCATCATGGCCATCCCGACATTCGTGGCGTTGAAGATTCCATGAGCGAGCGCACAAGGCCAGATGCTTTTGGTTTTTTCCATCACAACACCGAGGGCGATGCTCAGTGTGGCAATGACCGGGAGTGTGTGCGGCGAAGCGATCCCGCCGTGCATGAGTGTGAAGATGATCGTTGTTGCAAAGATCGCGATCCATGGTGATCTGGTTACCTTGCGTAGTCCGCCTTGCAAGAATCCTCTGTAGGTCACCTCTTCCGCGATCGGCACGAACACGGATACTGCGATGACCAACGCCCACCATTCGATGCCTCGGTCGCTCTCCCTGAGCAGCGCGAGGGTTTCGTGTCCGACCGTTTCGGTGTCGCCGGTCAGTATGAGGTCGAGGAGCGCCACGAGTTGGCTCAGCGCGAGGAGCAATGGGAAGGTGACGAAGAAGGTGATGAGGCCCGCGAGTGTGTCTGTCTTCCACTCGCTGCGGAACATCCCGCCGAGGTTCCAAAACATCGCTGCGAGCGTGCATGTGATGGCGACGGCGATGGTGCCCACGATCGAAGCCGCGGCGTTCTCGCCGAGCCCCATTTCCGCGCCCGACTCCCAGCCGGTCATCGCGAGCCCGCCTATCCCGCCGAGCACTGTTGCGAACCAGGCGAGCGCCGAACCGATGAGGAGGGCCCCACCCTCCCCGGGCTGATCTTTCCAGCCGACTCCGATCTTCGACCACCCGAGCTTCCAGACCAGAGCGGCTGCAAAGATGGCGAGAATGATGGTGAACGCGAGAAAACCTGCCTGACTTGCGGTGATCAACTCGCCGTCGGGCTGCTGTTGTGCTAGAAACATCCTCACCTCGGCGGAAGACCCATGGGACCAGAACGCTCAACGACACTCCGACAGATTCTTGACCACAAACGCCGCGAGGTGGACGCTGCGAAGAAGGAGACCTCGCTCGATGAGCTGAAAGAGCTTATCTCCGAGTTGGGGCGTCCGCGGAACTTCTTCGGCGCGGTGACCAAGCATCCGGACGCGAAGCATACCGCGATCATCGCGGAGGTGAAGCGGAAGAGTCCATCGGCGGGGTGGATCCGGGCCGAGTACGAATCGGACGACTTTGACCCTGTTGTTGTGGCTCAGCAGTACGCGGACGCCGGTGCGAGCGCCATTTCTTGTCTAACGGACGAACGCTTCTTTGCAGGCAAGAACGAGTACATCCACCAGATCCGGGACCGTGTTGACCTGCCGGTGATCCGGAAGGATTTTATTATTGATCCTTGGCAGGTTTGGGAGACGCGCGCGATCGGCGCGGACGCGATCTTGCTGATCGCTGAGTGCTTACAAGAGGCGGAGCTGCTCGACTTGATGATCCTTGCTCATGAGCTCCAGCTGACCGCCTTGATCGAGTGCCACTCGATGGAGAACCTGCTCCGAATCCGTCCGCACATCGGCTTCCCGGCTCGTTCTTACTGCTTGCTCGGCATCAACAATCGCGATCTCTCGACCATGACCACCGACCTCAACCATACGCTCCGTCTGGTTGATCTGGTGGACGATCCGTCGGTTATGGTTTCGGAGTCGGGCATTCGGACATCGGATGATCTGGCGAAGCTCCGAAAAGCCGGCGTGCAGATCGCTTTGGTTGGCGAATCGTTGATGCGCAATGAGCATCCGGGCGAGGCGCTCGCCGAGTTGATCGGTGGGCCGGTCGCGTCATGACGCGCGTCTCGCCGTTCGTATCGCCCGAGCAGCCACCGGATTCTGGCCGACCGATTCTGATTAAACCGGACCAGGATGGCGTCATCGTGCGCACGGCTGCTATTGAATGGATCAGTGACCCCGCACGCGCTCTTGCTCGGCTCGACGAGATTCCCCTCGCGTCACAGCAGAATGGCTCGGATGTTTCGTTCGTTATGGCGTATTCCATCGCGGATGTAATCGAACCAACTTCTGGTGTGCGTGCTGTTCAAGGCGAGCCGGTGCTTGGGATCATCACCATGGGAGAATCGGTTGATGAGGTGACTTCGAGTGATTTCCGGGTTGGTTCGCTTCGATCCGAAAGCGGCCGTTCTTGGTACGAATCGCGGGTGCGTCGCGCGATCGAGTTGATCAACGCGGGTGATATTTTTCAGGCAAACATCGCGCATCAGCTTGTCGCTGAGTTTGAGGGTGATTGTGCGTCATTGTGCGCATCGGTACTTCAGAGCGGTAACAACAGCGCGACGCATGCCTTTGCTCTTGCAGATCCTGAGCATGATCTCGCGATTTGTTCGCTCAGCCCGGAGCTGCTCGTCCACTACAACGCGGCCACGCGCGGTTTGGTGACCAAGCCGATTAAAGGGACTCGGCCTGTTGATCGAGCGTGCGAGCTTCTTCTGGCAGAGAAGGACACTGCCGAGCTCAACATGATTACTGACCTGATGCGAAATGATCTCGGGCGTGTGGCTGATGCAGGGACTGTTCGCGTCACTCGGCATCGCGTCATAGAAGAAGTGGGGCATGTGGCGCATGCGCACGCTCGTGTTGAGTGCACAGCCCGTCGCGACCTCACGCTGGGCGACCTGATCCGTGCGGTCTTCCCGGCAGGCTCGATCACCGGTGCTCCTAAGGTGCGTGCAATGCAGATCATCGAAGAGCTCGAAGAAACGCCTCGTGGATTTGCATTCGGTTCGATGGGAACGCTCTTCGCGAACGGTGACCTCGAGCTTTCGGTCGGGATCAGGACGGCGACTATCCGGGGTGGGGCATTGCGATTGCCCGTCGGGGCCGGGATTGTGACCGATTCGAACCCGACCAGCGAATGGTTCGAAACGCTTGATAAGGCACGAACCTACGCTGCTGCGTTGGGTAGTACTTTGGTAGATCTCGAGGACCAGATGCCATGACGGACGATCTTGAGTCAAGGGGAGAGTCGGGCTACCGGATCGAACCGGGTCGCGGCCCAAGGCTGCGTTCGGATGTGATCGACTGCTACGTCTTTCGGCGTACGGGTGAGGGCGGTATTGAGTTTTTGCAGATGCGCCGTGCTGGCAAGCCCCTTGCAGGAACTTGGCAGCCTGTGATGGGGCACATCGAGGCCGAGGAACGAGCGTGGGAAACCGCTGTTCGCGAGCTTGGTGAAGAGATCTCGCTCGAGGTATCGTCAGAAGCGTGCCTGGGGATGTGGGCGCTTGAGCAGGTTTATCCGTATTACCTTGCCGATCTAGATGCCATTGTGCTGAGCCCGAGATTCGCGTGCGAGGTCGAGGCTGGTTTCGAGCCCAAGCTCAACGAAGAGCACACGGATTGGCGTTGGGTTCGCGATGCGAGCGATTTTATGTGGCCGGGGCAACAGCATGCCGTGAGCGAGATCGAAAGTGCGATAGCCCCCGTGGAGGCCCCCGCGCGCCAAGGTCTTCGCCTTCGACTGACGTGAAACGTGCAACTATCCCTGTTTGGCCGACTACCTTTAAGAAGACGAATCAGAGATCCGCATCAGTAGAGAGGGCGCCTCATGTCGAACACCACGCAATCATCGGCCGAGCGTGACGCGTTGCTCGGTGGGCCATCGAGACCGAAGAAGCGGCGTTCGTGGGGAAAGCGGCTTGCTGCGGTGGTGGTTGTTCTTGCCCTACTGGCATTGGGCGGGTTCGCGATCTTGTTGAAGATCGCCTCGGCTGTTGCGCCGGTCATGATCGAAGATGCAGCAGCGAGAGCAATCGCCGGGCGTGTTGAAGTCAAACGTGTATCGCTTTCTTGGGGTGGACCTCAGATCGTTGAAGCGCAACTCTACGATCCGCTCAATGCACCGGTCATGACGGCGGCCGTTGAGCTGGATCGTGGCTTGATCGGGCTGGCCTCTTCGCCTTCAGACCTCGGGGTCATACGATTGGCCGGCGAGGCAACGATTGTTGAACAGAGCGATGGCACGACGAATCTGATCAATGCGATCTCTTCTGTTCCGAATAGCGGCGCTGTTTCCGGTGCTGGGACGGCCGGCCCTCCTTCATCCCAAACACTTATCAACGCAACCGTAGTGCTCGATTCCATCCGTGCAA
>JBCDAP010000194.1:0-4649 GCA_039185335.1 Planctomycetota bacterium
ACGACGCACGGCACGGAGTATTACCGTGACCCCGAGCTGGTGCGTATGGCGTTGCAAGGCCGGCGCGTGCGTGACGTCGAAGCCGCAAAGTTCGATATCTACGGCGTGGGTGCTTGTTTGTACTCCATCCTGGAAGGTTCCTTCCCTGCTCACGGCGGGCTGTCAACGGTCAAGAAGAACTCACCCGAAGCGCTCAAGTGGATCGTGCGCCGCGCGATGACCGATCTCGACCGTCGATACGAGTCCATGCACGCGATGCTTGCGGACTTGCACACGGTGATGGCGGCTCCGAATCCATTTGCCGTTCGTCCGGCCGATCTGCCTTCGATGGGCGGTCAGGTGACTCCTGCCGAGCAGTGGTGGGGGAACGAGGGTGTGGCCGCTGTCACCGCGAGTGATGAACGTGTGGTGCTCAACGCGGTAGCTCCGAAGAAGGAAACACGACGTTCGGCTCGTGAACAGCGCGAGCGTGCGCACGCGCGTGCCGCAGCGGCGCGTCAACGCGCGATGTCGTCCTCGGTCCGCAATGCGAGGCATGCGAGACATCAGCGTAAGCAGCGCGAGAACCGGGTGGTCCCGCCGGCGTTGATCTTCTTCGCGATCTTGGCCAGCGCGATCGTACTCGGTACGGGTTTGATCGAGTTGCTTTTGGTTGTGGGAGGCGCGTTGTTTTTGATCTGCGCGGCGAAGAGAATCCTCAAACACGCCGCCAAGCGACCAGCGACACAGGAGTGGTCGAACTACCACGAGCGTCGCGGTCGTGCCGGCATTGCTGCTGCGGTGATGCTTCTACTGGCGGTCATTGGCGGCCCCTTTGTAGTGGCGTTGGTGCATGATCGTAAGCAAACCGAGCCGATCGCTCTGGTGAAGCCGATCTCGTCCCCTGGCTTGTCCCAAAGAGAACAAGACGAGATGGCGGTCAAGCTGATTCGCGATATCGAGAGCCAGATCGGGCGGGGTCCCGACGGCGGAACGTTCAAGGTGCTCATGGTCAACCCGTACGGCGCGGCGCTCGATTTTTCTGAGCTTTTGCCGACGCCCGGGCAACGCTCGATCATGGCCGAGCATGGCATCGAATTCATCGATCCGTCTACTGAGCAGGCGATCGAACCGACCGCTCGATTGCTGTCGCAGGTGACCGGCGATCTCCACGCTTCTTCGCGTCTCGTGCAGGAGTGGATGGTCGAGGACCCGACCGGGATCGATATCGTGTATGCGATTAATCCCGGACGTGGAGGAGTGCCGAACGGGCTGTACATTCCAAGAGAGGGCCTAAAGCCTCAGCAGATGAACTGAAGCTCCTTTCTCTCGCACGTTTCGCTACCGTGACGTCATGAAGATCGTGACCTGGAACGTGAACTCCATCAAGGTTCGTCTGGAACGTGTTTTGGCCTTTCTCGAGCGAGAGTCGCCCGATGCTTTGTGCTTGCAAGAACTCAAGTGCACCGATGAGGCGTTTCCGTACGCGGAGATCGAGGGTGCCGGCTACCACGCCGCGGTCCACGGACAGAAGACGTACAACGGCGTGGCGATCCTGGCCAAGCAGCCGCCCGAGGATGTGCGCACGAAGGTGGATGACGATCCGGACGATGCGCACGCGCGGCTGATTTCCGCCGTTGTCGACGGCGTCCGCGTGTTCTCGTGCTACTTCCCTAATGGCTCCGAGGTCGGCTCGGAGAAGTGGGACTTCAAACGCGCGTGGATGGACCGGCTGATCGTCAAGTTCGATCGCGAGCACACGCCCGACGAGGCGATCGCGTTGACAGGAGACTTCAACGTAGCGCCGCGCGAATCGGACATCGCGAAGCCCGAGAAGTGGACCGGCTCTGTCCTGACACACGCGGAGGTTCGCGAACGCCTCGCAAAGCTGGAAGCGTGGGGGATGCGTGATGTGTTCACGGAGCAGCACCCTGACGGCGGCGTGCATTCGTGGTGGGATTACCGCCAGCTCGCGTTTCCGAAGGGAAACGGGCTCCGTATCGATCTGCAGCTGATGACCGAGTCGGTGGCGAAGCGCGTGACCGGTGCACGCATCGATCGCGATGAGCGCAAAGGAAAGGGCGCATCGGATCATGCGCCCGTGATTGTCGAACTCGGCTGAACCGGTCTTGTCTTCTTTTTGTGTGGCACTGGCAGCTTGATGCCAGTGTTCCGTGCACGTTCATCCTCACAGAGCACTGGTCGGCAAGCAGCCCGTGATACATGTTCTGTTCCCGGGTTGGGTCACTCCAGGTTGAGATCGTCGCGGACCGCTTCTGTGATGTCTGCGGCTTCGGGGTACATCATCACCGGGCGGACAGTCAGCTGACGGACAACGATCTGGGTCGACTCGGCGAGCTCTTCGAAATCGTCGGCTGAGGAGATGACGTATTCAAATCCAAGCTCGGTGGCGACCGCCTGGGCGGAGGCCTTGATGAGCTCGTACGCCTCGATGATTTGCTTGGCACGGAAGCCATCGAGCGTGGCGTTGTGCTGCTGAGAAAGCTGGGCGAGTTGGTTTCGCAGTTGCTGGAAACGCTCGAACGCGAGCTGGAGTGCGGGATCTTCGGGGTCGGCATCGGGTGCGGTGAGCTGGGCCTGCAGCTCTTCGAGTTCCTCGATGAGCGGCTGGACCTCTTCGCGGAGTTCTTCTTGGCGATCGAGGAAATCGGGTTCGAAGCGATCGGATGCCATGAGGTCGTTGATGATCGCCGGCACGGCACACACCGCGATGAGCGGCTTGGCCACGTCGGTTTTTTCTCCCGCCTCTTCCTGTGCGTGCAATGGGCGGTCGAAGAGGCCGGTCGCGAGCAGCGCGGTCAGGGCGGCGGCGAGGGTGATCCAGAGAGCGACACGTTCGAAGGGTTTCATGGGGGCTCCGATGCGAATGGAAGAAAAAACCGGGCGACCCGGCAAGGAGGCAACCCACGAGGGTACGGGCGGCCCGCGTAGATTGCGATCCCAAGTCCGAGATCGCCCGGCGATCTCCCCGCATGAAGCCCCGCAGCGTTGGAGGCCGCTCCGAGGCTGATCGCTCCGCTCATTGCACGGGAGCAGGCGATCGGCGGGGTGAGGAGAGAGAGTCTGGTTATTCCGCACTCACATACGCATTCAATCCCAGATAGGTTTGTAGTCCGTGTCCGTCAGGCCTGATTTGATGAAGATCGACAGAAATCGGTCGCCTTCGGCAGGGTCATCAATGTACGGCGTGTCGGGTGCGTGCCGCACGGTGTCGGCGAGCGAAGTGGCAAATTCGACATGGTTGTCGGCGAATGCCAGGTTGCCCGACCACGAGTTCGGCTGACCATGCTGAGAGAAGGTGTTCGATGATTGATTGGTCAGTGTGTGTATCGATGTTGTTGGATTGACCGCGCTCGCTTGCGGCGTTCTTGTGGTGACCACGATCTCATCGGGGCTGAAAGTGTTTTGCCAGAGTCGGTTCGGATCGGGGAGTGGTCTTTGGTGAGCGTACGAAACGTTTCCTGGAGTCTTCAGATCCGTGAAGTCCGCACGGAAAGCCGGATCCCATATTGCGTCTTGCGGGTTCGCTGCGCCGGAAGGGCTATCGTAGGAATAGTCCTCGTCGACTTCGATGTTCCCTGTTTCGGTCGGCGAGACCACGATTTCGGGTGTAAGCGAGTTTTCCCAAATGCTGATGGCGAAAACGTTCGCGGTTGTGTCTTTCTGCTCGGCTGGTGAAACGATGGTGTGATCTGCGAGATCGAGTTGGCTCGGCGTCGGAAAGCGGTCGTTTCGTTGTGAGGCGGCATGGCTTGTGAATGCCATGACGATCCCGCGCAGCTGCGTACCGTCCTTGATGGTCTGTGCTTGGGAACGAGCGCTCGAAATCGTGGCAAACGAAAGGGCAAACATGGCGCCCCCGAGCAACAAGAGAAAGACAATGATGACGACGAGCGTCTCGACGATGGTGACGGCAGGGCGTGTGTGCTTCATTTTTTCAATCCCATATCGGTTGGTAATCGGAATCCGAGTGTCCCGATTGTATGAAGATTGAAAGGAAGCGGTCGCCTTCGGCTGGGTCGTCTATGTAAGAGGTGTCGGGTGCGTGCTGCACGGCGTCGGCGAGGGAGGTGACATACTCCACGTGGTTATCCGCGAAGGCGACGTAGCCTTCCCAGTACCGCGCGGGGCCATGCATGCCGAATGTAATCGACAAAGGATCTGCGATCTCGTGCTTGTTTGTCTTCGGGTCGACCGAAGAGACCTTGGGCGTGCGGGTCGACAAAATAATCTCGTTCGCATTGAGCGTGTTGAACCAACGTGTGTTTTCGTTGGGCGTTGGGCGCTGATGTGCATAAGAAAAGTGGCCCGGTTGTGAGAGATCCGTGAAGTCTGCTCGGAAAGCTGGGTCCCAAAGGGCGTTGGCAGGATCGTTTGCGGTGCCTGGCTGATCGTAGATGTAATCGTCGTACGTGCAGATGTTGCCTAGTTCCATTGGTGATTCGTACATCTCTGGCGTCAACGCATTGTCATAGACCAGGATTGACATAATGTTGGCTGTCGTATTCTTGGATTCAGGTGGACCAGAGACAGTCGCGTCGTTTGCGTCAAGCAGGCTTGGTAACGGGTAGGAACCATTGTTGGAAGCGGCAAAGTGCGTCAGTGCTTGCGCGATGGCTCGGAGTTGCGTGCCATCTTTGATCTTGAGT
>JBCDAP010000195.1:0-4646 GCA_039185335.1 Planctomycetota bacterium
AACTTGTAGATGGCGTACGTACCGAGCTTCAACAGGACACCCGCAAGGATGACCGACCCCGCGGTCGGTGCCTCCGTGTGCGCGAGAGGGAGCCAGGTGTGGAAGGGGAAAATGGGAACTTTCACACCGAAACCAAGCATCAATGCGCCGAGCACCCAAGCCTGTTCGACGGCGGACATCGAACGCGCCGCGTTCATCATGTCTACGTAAGCGAAGGACCATTCCCCGGTGAGCTGCTGTGCTTTGAACGCGACGTACACCAGACCCGCGAGCATGATGATAGAGCCGGTGAACGTATAGAGGAAGAACTTGATCGCGGCCTTCTGGCGGTTCGACGAACCGTAGAGGTAGATCAAGATGAACATCGGAATGAGCGTGAACTCGAAGGCGATGTAAAAGAGCAGCATGTCCGTCGCCCCGAAGACTGCGACGATGACGCCCTGCAAAGCAAGCAACCAGGCGTAGTAGGTCTTGACTCGCTCGGTGATCGCGGTGAACGATCCAAACACCATCAGCGGCGTCAAAAACGCGGTCAGCATGATGAGCCACATCGCGACCGAATCAACGCCCATCGAGAGGTTGATGCCGAGGAATTCGTTGATTGAAGCGTGGACAGTAAAGAGCGATTCGCTTGGCTCATCGCCACCCAACCAGGGATACGTAAAGGCGGCTACCAAGGCAACACCGAGTTGGGCGATCGCACCGACCGAAGCGATCGCTTTCGACATCGCGCTCGGTGCCAGCGCGATCGCGGCCGCTGCGATGATCGGAACCAGGATGAGAGCGAGAAGAATCATGGTGTCTTTACGAAGGGCTCAGCCCGCGCCTCCTGCTGAGATAAGCGCCCAGACAACCGCGAGGACGATCGCGAGGCCGAGCGCCATGCCGGTGGCGTACGTGTGGAGGATGCCGTTCTGCGACGGACGGAGAGCCATCGCGATGCCGCGCGGCAGCATGCCCAACGCGTTCACGAGACCGTCGACAATCAACTTGTCGATCATGTGGAAGATGTTCGAGATCACCCACAGCGGAGCCACAACGATGAAGTGATAGAGCTCATCGACGTACCACTTGTTCTGTGCCCATTTCGGGATTGGACCGAGCATCGGCAAGAGCGAGTCAGCACGAGAAACAGCAGCTTCCGTGCGATTACCGATGAGAAGGCCCGCGAAACCACGGGGGCCGTGAAGGAACGCAGCGATCAGAATCCCCACGAGCCCGACAACCGCAGAAACGTAGTACATGATCTTGTGCGGATCTTTTCCGAACAGAGAAGCGTGGTGCTCGCTCTGGTCATAACCAACGAAGCGTTCAACACCCTGGACAGGCGAATGTCCAGCGTGCTGATGGTCGTGCCCGTCACCCGCAAGGATCGAGTGAGCTTCTGAAATCGAAGAGTGATCGTCGTGCGATGCACCGCTATGGCCTTTGTCTTTGCCGTGCGATTGATCGTAGAAGGCTTTGTGCGCGCCACGCTGATCTGCGGAAGATCGCTCAACAAAGTTGGTCACGAACTCACCATGCCCGCCCTTGGTCGAGTGCGCATGGTTCTCAACAGGCGCCGAAACGAAGTAGGTGGCACTCGCAGCAAGTGTCAGTACAGCGAGTGTCCCGAGCACACCGTTAATCGCCCAGCCCGGCGGGTGCGGATGGAAGCCGTGATGGTGGTGGTCGCCGTGCTCACCGGTGTCGTGATGATGCTCTTCGCCATCGTGGTCATCATCGTGGTCGTGAAGCTCGTCGCCAGGCTCGGCTGCGACGGGGCCAACGAACACACGGAAGAACACACGGAACGTGTAGTACGCGGTCATCCCCGCGGTGAGCAGAAGGATCCATCCAATGATCTGCAAGCCGGGACGTGCGAAGCTCTCGGCAAGGATGATGTCCTTGGACCAATACCCCGCGGTGAACGGGAAGCCGGCAAGGTTCAGGCACCCGATGAACATCGCGATCGTTGTGATCTTCCAGCCCTTCTGCGACCAGAGGCCCGAGAGCTTGCGGAGATCGAGCTGCCCTGCGAAGCCGTGCATGACTGCACCACACGCGAGGAAGAGCATGGCCTTGAAGAACGCGTGCGTGAAAACGTGGTACACCGCGCCGGTCGAGGTCATCACGCCAAGACCCGCGAACATGTACCCGAGCTGGGATACCGTCGAGTACGCCATGATCCGTTTGATATCGAACTGGGCCATACCGATCGTCGCGGCCAGGAACGCGGTGATCGCACCGACCCAAGCAACGATGGTGAGAGCCGTCTGATCCGGATCGAGCGTGAAGACCGGGAAGAAACGAGCGATGAGGTAGATACCCGCGGTGACCATCGTCGCGGCGTGGATGAGCGCGGAGACCGGCGTCGGGCCTTCCATCGCATCGGGAAGCCAGACATAGAGCGGAAACTGAGCCGACTTGCCGAACGCGCCGATCATGAGCAAGCAGGGGATGACGATGCTCTGCCACGAGCCGGCGAGCGCTTCATTGTTCCCATCGACACCCCGCTCGACCATGTCGAAGATCACGGCGTACTCGATCGAACCGAAGGTCGTGAACGTCAGGAACAAGCCGATCGCAAGCCCCAGGTCACCGATTCGGTTGACGATGAAGGCCTTCTTCGCCGCCGCGACGGCTTCGGGCTTCTTGTAGAAGTAGCCGATCAGCAGATACGAACAGAGTCCCACGCCTTCCCAGCCCAAGTAGAGCATGAGCAGGTTGTCACCCATAACAAGGCAGGCCATGGAGAAAACAAAGAGGGCAAAGGCACCGAAGAACCGACCGTAGCCTTTGCCGATGTCGTGGTTCATGTACTCGGACGCGTATAGCGCGATGAGCGTGGCGAGCCCGGTGACAAAGAGCATCCACAGCCAGCTGAGGCCGTCCATGTAGAGCCCAAAGGACGCAGAGAAAGACTCACCCTTGCCGTCGCCCCAAGAAAAACCAACCCATTCGTAGACCGTGGCGATCGTCGGATTGGCGCCGGCATCGTTCCAGCCCAGGAAAGCGAAGAGGGTCAGAACAAAGGCGCCGGCACACCCAGCGACGGTCAGCCAAGCGGGAAGAGCAGTCTTGAGTTTCTTGAGCGAGATGCCTGTGCACAGGACGCAGGCCAGAAGCGGCAGAAGCGGAATCAACGCCCACCACATGGGCCCATCCTCGACCAGATGAGCCACGACGGATTCGATCGGCCCAGCTTCCGCTGCGGCGAGAGTCGTTGAGATGGAGGCAAGTGCGTTGGTCATCATTGCAGTTGCTTGGGCCTTTGGCTCATCCTTCGAGTTCTCGCCATTCATCCGCGTCGAGCGTCTCGCCTCGACGGAACAACAACACCACAAGTGCCAAGGCAAGCGCCGCCTCGGCCGCAGCGATCGTCAACACAAACACCACAAATACTTCGCCGTCGTGATTGAGGTGGTAGCGGCTGAACCCGATCAACGCGAGCCCGACCGCTTGGAACATCATCTCGGTGCACAGGAACATCGTGATCAGGTTGCGCCGGCTCAGAAAGCCGATGGCACCCAAACCAAAGAGCGTCGCAGACAAAATCAGGAAGTGGTACAAGCCGACTTCGCTCATCGCCCCTTCAACAGCCAATGTGGTCGCGATCACATCGATCATGCCGGCGTGCCCTCCGTCGAGTCGTCTCCGGTCACCATAATGTGACGACCTCGCTGGACAGTCGAGCCGGTCTCCGGATCGCCGGGCAAACCAGCCGCACGCTCTTTCTCGGCCTCGGTCAGCTCGATCTGCTTGCGAGCCAGCACAACCGCGCCGAGCATCGCCATCAGCAGAATCACGCCGGCCAACTCAAGGGCAATCGGGTGATCGGCGATCAACGCGAAACCGATGCCTTCTGAGTTCTCCACAATCAACCGGTCCGGCAGATTGATTGCCACCGCCCCCTCAGGGTTCCGAGAGAGCGTCATGCGATCGCGAAGTTCCTCCATATCGAGGCCGTAGATCTCCGCGACCCGCTCATGCTCGAACAGATGGGTCAACCGCTCGGCAGGAATGAGCTCATGGAACTCACCGCTAGCAACCGTCTCCAGCAGGAGTTCCGAATCGGTGACTTCAAGCGACAGCGTGCGCCGCTCAGCGTCAAAGATCGAGTTCTCTTCGCGGAACTCGGCCAAAGCCGGCTCGGACAGCCCAATACCAAAAATCCCCTCGCGATCGAGCGTACGAACCACCTTGCGAGGAAGCTGAGCCAGCAAGGCAGAGGAGTCGGTCGAATTCCGACGATCCAGCCCCTCATCACCGACTGAGGTCGCCATCGTTCCGGTCAAAACCGCAATAAGCGTGAATCCGAGCAGCGTCGAGACGATCGGCTCGCGAGCGTACGCGTCATACGGGCTCAACGCCTCGAGCTGATCCTCGGATGGAGCCTGCGTCGCGAGCATAATCACGAACAGATAGGTAATCAGGATCGCACCCGCGTAGATAATGACGAGCGCAAAGCCCATAAACTCTGCGCCAGCAACGATATAAAGCGATGCGGATGACAGAATCGTCAAAATGAAGTACAGAGCGGCGTAAACCGGTTTCGGATGACTGATTACGCGCAAAGCAGAACCGAGGCAGATCGCCGCGAAAATGTAGAAGAACGGGTTGGGAAGCCCATCTGTGGAAAAACCTTCGTCTTTCCAAAGGATGGG
>JBCDAP010000196.1:0-4615 GCA_039185335.1 Planctomycetota bacterium
ACTTATGCGACAATCCTCAGTCATCTTGACCGCAGAGATGAAGCCGAGCGGGAAGTCCGAGCTGCTGGAGACGGCTTATCCGCAACGCTCGGCTCACGGCATCCGCACAGCATCACCGCGCGGGCCAGTCTCGCCACGCTCCTGTTTACCCAGGGTGATGTAGACCCTGCAATCCAGATCTGCCGCGAGATTCTTGAGGTGAAGCGCGAGATCTATGGCCACCGACATCCCCGCACTGTTCGTGAATTGGCTCAGCTCGCGAGCATGCTGTCGACAACTGGAGACCACGACGAGGCGATGGAGCTTGTTGAGCAGGCGTACCAGATCGAGGGCGAGCATCTCGGCTTGGCACACCCCGATACGCTGAGCACCGCGAATACGATTGGTATGACATCGGCTGCCATGGGCGACCACGAACGTGCAGCGCAGTTTTACCGTACCGCTTACGAAGGACGAGCCGAGGTGCTTGGTGATGCGCACCCCAACACACTGATCTCACTCCGTAATCTTGTGGGTCAGCTCACCGTGCTCGGCCGGTATACCGAGGCTGCCAACCTCGCCGAGGTTCTCGTAGCCACGGCGGAGGCGACCCTCCCGGAAGGCCATCGACACCTGGCAATCTTCCGGCTGGAGCGCGGCCGGACATGCATGCATCTGGATCGGTTCCAAGAGGCAGAATCGGACCTACTCGCCGCTCACGATACGCTTATCGCAATGCTGCCAGAAGATCATCGGTTTGTTCTTCTGGCCCGAGAGTCCCTGCACACGCTCTACATGAAATGGCACGCAGACAAGCCCAACTCCGGCCATAAGGAGTCCGCTGAATCTTGGAAACCGGCATCCTGAAGACGACCAAGAAGTTCTGGCTGGATGAGTACTGCGGAAACCTATCGTGATTCCAAATCGAAGGTCCGTTGTGAGGGCCATCCGTAGGGCTAGAGCCCCTTGCGCCATTTGTCATCCCATGCAATGCTGTTGCCAGCAGCTTCAAGGGCTAAAATGTTTGCTCGATAGACCTGAGATTGTGTGCTGGCTGCCCTCGCCGAACGGCAGACGGGAGCATCGGTCGCGCGGCGAGCCGGCCTAGGCAAAGATGCTGTATGTGCCTTGGCATGCCCCCTCAGAACCGGGCCAGTTCGAGGCTGGTAGTCTCGTGGTAGTTTCAGAGAGAGGGCAGTGATGTTGAGGATTCGTTATTCAGCTGAGCTTATCGTCCAGAAGTTCCGAGAAGCTGAGGTGCGTCCCGCTCAGGGCCTCAACGTGAAGCAGATGTGTGACCAACGAGACCTAGTCGAGTAGCGGCGTGAATACTGTGGCCTGCGGACCGATTTAGCGAAGACGTTCAAGGACCTCGAGAAGGAGAACACAGTCAAGCTTTAGAGCCTCGGGTCCACTGGTTCACTCTCTAATGCGAGAACGCTGAACACACACTCATGTACCCGGCGTAGTGGCTCTCGACGCACGAATCGTTCTAACGACTCGATACCAAGTGCGAACTCGCGTAGAGCAAGTGACCGCTTGTGCTTGAGGCTACGTCTACGCAAGCGTTCAAGATGCTCGGTGGCGAGGTACTCGGGCCCGTAAATGATCCGGAGGTACTCCGGTCCTCGGCATTTCACAGCAGGCTGGAGAAGCCCGCGGCGACCGTGGGTGATGAACTCACGCGGCTTGACGACCATGCCTTCGCCACCGCTCGAAGTCATCTGCTCCCACCACTCGATTGCAGCACCAGAACTCGATTCGTCAGTGAGGGAGACGTGTCGGTTATTCGTCGCAATGACCAAAGGCTCATGCTCTGCAAGCCGAGCGAGAGTCTCCATATGCCAGACATGGTCCCTATCGACGTGCACTGCTCGTTCGGTTGCCAAGATGTGGAACGGTGCGAGCTTGTAGTCATCGAGAGAGTCGACCTCCCAGCAGTACTGGCGATAGGCCTGCGCATACTTCTCGACGGAGGTCTGCCGGGATTCGTAGCGGGCGAGAAGGCCACCGATTTCGTCACCGCCGATACGTTCCGCAGCAGCAGCGAGGATCGGGACGGTCTCGGCAAGGGCGAATCGAGCTGAGCTACCAACTGCAGCGTACTGCTCCCGGAGCAGTGCCTGGGCCTTCGCGGACCATGGCATGAGCTCGCAGTCCAAGCAGACCCAAGATGTCTCAAGTTCATCCCAGAGGCCAGACTTCTCGATCGAGGCTCGCACCCGGTCAAGGAACGATGCTTCGAGCTCGGTATCGTTGAAGAACCGGCGGCCGGTCCGTGTATAGACGATGCCGATCTCGCCCGTCGTGACTCCAAAGCGCTCGCGGGCCGCATCCTCGTCGCGGCACACAACGACGACAGCTCGCGAGCCCATGTGCTTCTCTTCACACACGACCTCCGCGATGCCACGGCTCCGGTAGTAGTCGAAGGCCTCTGCGGGGTGTTCAAGCAGTCCGTCGCGATCAGAAGTCTCGCAAGGCGACATTGTCGGCGGCAGGTAGATGAGCCACCGCGGGTCCGCCGCGAACCGGCTCATGACCTCAAGTGCGGCGGTCGCGTTCTCTTCTCGAACAGTCACATTCCGCTGCAATCGTGTATCGATTATCCGCTTTCCAACGACGTCAGCGAGGTGAAGCATGTCGTCGTTCTGTTGCTGCGCGGTCAGCTCGGCGACGGAGTCATTTGGAAGGAAGGGCTTGGCCGGCTCGGCATACACCGCCCTTGCATCGACGGAGACAAGCTCTCGCTCTGGATACCGCAACGCGGTGAGTTTGCCGCCGAACACGCAGCCGGTATCGATGCAGATCGTCCCGTTCAGCCAGTCGGCATCTGGCACGGGCGTGTGGCCATAGACCACCATCGCTCGCCCGCGGTACTCGGCGGCCCAGTTGTAGCGAACCGGCAACCCGAATTCGTCGGTCTCGCCAGTGGTCTCACCGTAGAGGCAAAACTCACGAACCTTGCCGGAACCGCGGCCCTGCATACCCTCCTTAAGACCCGCGTGAGCAATGACGAGCTTGCCATCATCGAGCACGTAGTGGCTCACGAGAGAGTCGATGAACGTTCGAACCTCTTCGAGAAACTCCGGCGACTCGCCGTCGAGTTGCTCCATCGTCTCGGCCAGCCCGTGCGTGAGCTGCACGTTCTTGCCATTGAGCTTTCGCATGAGCTTGGCATCGTGGTTGCCAGGAACGCAGTAAGCGATGCCTTCTCGCACAGCTCGCATGACCAGGCGCAGTACAGCGGGTGATTTTGGACCACGATCGACAAGGTCGCCGAGGAAGAGCAGCTTTCGCTCAGGTTCCGCGCTAGGTGGCGTGACAAACCACTCGCCTTCAGGAGCCCCGGGTGCACGCTCAATCCCATACCCAAGCGACTCCAGCAGTTCGGTCAACTCGTCGAAGCAGCCGTGCACGTCGCCGATGATGTCGAAAGGGCCGTGCTCATCCTTCTTGTTGTTCCACAGCGGTGTTCGCTCGATCGTCACCGCGTCAACCTCGTCCTGAGACTCCAGGACCCAGGCGTGTCGATAGCCCTCTCGCTTGAGACCCTTGCCCCCGCGGCCCATGCCACGACGCATGGCAGCCCGCTGATTCCGAATGACATGAGGCCCAAAATCTCGATCGGGGCGGCTGACGTTGCGGTCCTGGCACACTTGCTCGGGCAGGTTGAGGACGATCGCAACAGGAAGGCAGTGGTGCTCGCGTGCAAGCTGCACGTACTTCCGGCGATCCTCCGGGCGTACGTTGGTCGCATCGATGACCGTCAGCAGGCCGTTCTTCAGCCGCTTTCCAGCGATGTAGTGGAGAACATCGAACGCGTCCTCGGTCGCGGCCTGGTTGTTCTCGTCGTCTGACACGAGCCCGCGACAGTAGTCGGACGAGAGCACCTCGGTTGGCTTGAAGTGCTTGCAGGCGAACGACGACTTTCCGGAACCGGAGGGGCCGACAAGGACGACGAGAGCGAGTTCGGGGAGGTCAATTGTCGCCATCAGCGCCCCCCTTTGAGCGGCGAGATTCCGCTGCTTTTGGTCCGAGGGTCTCCTTCGTACAGGGCTTTCCACCATCGTTCTGCTCGAGCGATAATGTGCTTCGGTTCGAGCGGCTGTCCCTGAGGTGTCACTATAGAAAGATCGTCAAACCACAATCTCAGGTCGATGTGGCGTTCTGCACCTTCCTGAAACAGCGTTATTGAGTTTGCAGAAGACTCTTTTCGAAAAAACACATCGAGACTCAGGCGGTCCGACCACTTCTGGAAATCTTCTTCTTGGTCGAAGAATTCCTCACCGTAGATTGGCTGCCCTCGAAACGACCTTACCGTGCCTGAGATCGATGCGAGCGTAACTGGCTGGGGCGTTGCCGCGCGATCATTCCAGTTGCCGTTTCGCAGTGATACGGCAACACGAGACACGCTCCGAAGAACCACTGAAACTCGAGCATCCTCTGTTGTCGGGCATTCGCTATCAGGCAGCGTCAGCAGATCAAGAGTGATCACCGCCACTTGGTGGGCCTCGGATACTTCAACACCTATAAGTGTCGCTTCATTAAGAGCAACGTTGAGCCCAGACTTGATGCGATCAGTCAGCATGACTTGTTCCTTCGGCAAACACGCCCATCTGTGTCAGATCGGAAGAGC
>JBCDAP010000197.1:0-4613 GCA_039185335.1 Planctomycetota bacterium
AATAGATGGTGTCGGCGAGCAAACCGATCGGCAGGCTGCTCGTCTCGTCGTCCGCGACAGCGTGCGTCGAGGACGTGATGATCGGGCCTTCGCCCGGGTCGGAGTACGGGCCGCTGCCGCCGTAATCGTTGGTGCCCCCGGGCTCTCCCGATCCGGGCTGCGTGTTCCCGCCACCGCCGCCGGGGGGTTCGGGCGGCGCGATGTAGCAAAGCGCTCCTTCGATCAACCGATCCTCATCGATCCCGATCAACCCGTTGACGAAGGCGTTGTAATCGCAACTCGCAGATTCGAACGGCCGATTCCCGTAGATGCGATCGATCGTTTCGGGGCCGTACCGATGACTTATTCTTCGGGGTAGCTGGATCGCAGCCGTGCCGTAACTCCAATACCGGTGACCCATGAAATGTGGATACGGATCCGGCGCATCGTCTCCCGAACCTTCTACGTCTTGATACCTGTAAAGCCAGAACTTCGGCGGCAGATCCTGCAGTGTTTGCGTGCTCGACTCTGCGCGGGAATGCACCGCGGTCTTCAGCAAATAGGCCGCACGATCACGATCACGGACTGTATAGCTGTCATCGATATCCACAGGCCCGCAGGACCGCAGACTGTAATCCTCAATTGCGCTGAACTCTCCGAGCGTATACGACCAAGTAGACTGATCGCTGTTGGTTCTATAGAACTGAGGATCGGCGTAGCTGAATCGGATCTGGTGCGTCCAGTCCACGGGAAGCACGGTTATCGTGGAGGCCCCTTCTCCCGTCGGACCTATTGCGATATCCTGGTGATCGAACTGATTGTTCTCCGTACCCGTAGCCGGCACCGCAAACACCCGCCCGATCTGATAATCACCGTCGTTATCGCTGTCGGTCGAAGTGTATCCGATGTTCAGATTGGAGAATGCTGGCGGGGACGCCCCCGGGGCGACGTGTTCGGCAGGACCATAAGTCACAGAGTCGCAAGGCAAAATCAGTTCACGAGTCGACGAGACTTCGACTAGGTCAACATCACGCTCATAGACCAACAGCGAGTGGATTGCCGGCGGATGCGAAAGATAATCGAAGTAATCAACAAACTCTTCAAGCACATCAGAATGAGCACTTCCATTGGTCTCTATGGTATGATAAAATATTTCGCTCCTGTCTCGCTCGGAGTAGAAGGTCCGGTACGTGTAGAAGATCGACCACTTCGCGACATTATCCCCGGCAGGGTAGAGCTTGACATGGTCGATCATGCCCTTGTACCAGCCCCTTTGACGGGCCCACAGCCGGTCGGGCTCATAGCCTGACGTGGGATCGTCGATCAATGCGATCTGTCTCGGATCCCAGTACGGCTTGTGCTTCTCGGGGTCGACGTAGTTGATTTCGACGCGATTCCCAACTTTGTCTTCGATCGATGTGACGAGCCCGTAGTACGGGACACCGTAGTTGATCTCGAGAACGGGCGCATAGTCGCCGTTCGCATCGATATCTGGGCGTCGATGCTGAATAGGATCGACGTCCTCGTAATACATCTTGATGGTGTAGATCACGGAACGGTTGTGAAGGTAGACCTTCATCTCTTTGGGAGGCACAATCCAACCGAGCCGCTCGAGATTCGGATCCGGATCAACATCGCCCCACTGGCACGTATCTTTGTCGTACAGCAGCATGGCATCAAACCAGTCCGGCGCGACATAGTCGGGCGGCACGTTGGCGCCGGCTGTACTGTTGCTCTGCTGAACGAACGGAATGGAGTGGTGTGCGTCGGGCACGAAGTAGCACACCGGGCCGATCTGATCTGATTGCCCGGTCGTGATCGTACCTGCCTGCGACGCGTCGAAGAAGAAAAGCGGCATATCGCTCGACATCCAGCCCGAACCATGCCACCCGCGCGTCCAAGTCTCGAAGTCGAAGCCGAGCTGGTCATGGCTGTGCTTCTTCACGCCATGATCAGCATGCTCTGAATAGGTCCGAATCCGCCGGAACATCGCACTGCCAAACTCGAGCTCCAGATCCGTCTCGATCAGGAGCGGCTCGCCCGTGATGAGGTCCAGCCGCCCCGCGACAGACTGGCGGTTGAGGTATGCTCCCACCGCTCGGGCATCGGAGGCCGGTACAAGCGGAGATGTCGATGACCACGCATCGGTCGATTGCGGTGGATACGTCGGCGGGAGATCCACATGCTGTGGCGAGCCGATGCGAGGAAACCCGTAGCGGCCAAACGCAGGAGTCGCATCCTCGCTTGCGCCCTCGCTCCCGCCGTAGTCATCGAAGAACGCTCGGCTCAAGTATGGCGCATAGAGATCGACCCAATCAGAGAAGTTGGCTGCGGCCGGCCCCGTTGTGGGCCAGCTCGGTGGATAGGAAGGCCCGCCGAACGCGAGAGCGGATTGAAAGTAATTATGCCAGTTGGTGTAGCCGTTCTGAACATACTGATCCGTCGTAATCGTGAATAGCTCCCATTGATGGGGGTTACTGTTGGGAACGTATTCGCCTTTCCAAAACTTCTCGAGCGTCGAAACAGCCGCCCCCATCTCGCCTTCATGCTCATCGCCAAACGCAGGATAAATGCTTGCAGCAATTGGGAGCGGGGGAAGCGGAGTCCCCACGATGTTCCCTACTTGCGGTTCGAGCCCGGTCCAATACTCGGAAAACTGTGGCGCAAGCGGAGTAAATAGGAAGTTTGCATTGCCAGAGTCACCATGCGGCACAAAGTCACCCGGAGGAACCGGGCTTGGAGGCGCCGGATCTTGGGCGTTCGCTGAATCGGCGCAGCACAGCAACGCGGTAAGCACAACCGCAAGAACAGCTCGGAACTCCATGTGCGATCCTCCTGGCGTAACGGCGGCCCGGAGGCCTCAACCGTCTCTTGCAGGCGATGCTAACCGAGCTAAAGCAGACATGCAAGAACTTCGTGGCCAAGCTCTGACAAGCCCTTCAGCTTCACAGATTTATGTGCAATCTTTCTGTGGACTGACCTCCTGCCGATCCGTGCGTTGAACAGATATTGTCTATCCCAGTCAGGCGCAGAAGTGACCCGCCCCCCAGAACCTGATCCAAATCGAGGCTGGCTGGATTGCGTGTGGATCGGCTGGGAGGATCTCGAATCGCGAGGACACGTTACACGGCGGAGGAGATCGTCAACAAGCTGCGTGAGACCGAGGTGCTGGTCGCGAAGGGGACGAAGATCGCGTTGGTGTGCAAACAGATCGGCGTGACCGATCAGAGGTACTCAAGTGGCGTTGCGGGTACGGCGGTCTGAAGGCCGACCAAGCAAAGAAGCTGAAGGAACTCGAGTGTGAGAATGCTCGGCTCAAGAAGCTTCTCGCAGAGCCGCACCCAGACAAAGCGATGCTGCAGGAAGTCGCCTCGGGAAAATTCTGAGTCCGCACCGGAAGCGTGAAGCGGTCAAGGTGCTCCTCGGTCGTTTCGGCGTCTCCGAGAGGCGGGCGTGCAGGGTCTTGAAACAGCCTCGCGCGTCGCAGCGGTATCTGCCCATCATCCGTGATGATGAGACTGCGTTCACCAGCCGGATCATCGAGCTGGCGTGCATCTACGGGCGATACGGCTACCGGCGAGTGACGGCGCTGCTGCGTTGGGATGGCTGGCGTGTGAATCACAAGCGTGTCGAGCGGATCTGGAAGCAGCAAGGGCTCAAGGTTCCGAAGAAGCAGCCCAAGCGTGGAAGACTCTGGCTCAACGATGGATCGTGTGTGCGGCTGAGGCCCGAGCACAAGGACCACGTCTGGAGTTACGACTTCGTGCAGGGTCGTAAGCACGATGGCCGGAGCTTCCGGATGCTCACTGTCATCGATGAGTACACGCGTGAGTATCTGACGATCGATGTGGCGAGAAGTCTCAAGAGCTATGATGTGCTCGAGCGTCTAGCTTGGCTGATGGCGACGCGGGGTGTACCCAGGCACATCCGGTCGGACAACGGTGCCGAGTTTACGGCAAAGTCGGTGCGTGGCTGGCTGAAGCGTGTTGGCGTAACGACGCTGTACATCGAGCCCGGAAGTCCATGGGAGAACGGGTACATCGAGAGCTTCAACGGGAAGCTGCGGGATGAGCTGCTTGCCCGGGACCGATTCGACACGCTGAAAGAAGCGACAGTGCTGATCGAACGCTGGCGGGGTGAGTAAACACGGTGCGGCCGCACTCATCGCTTGGGTACCGGCCGCCGGCACCGGAGACGTTCGCAGCTGAGCCCTGCTCTGCTACGCTCCGCACGGCTCAGTTGCGGCATGGAGCGGGTCAAACTATACTGTCTGGGACTGGTACATAAATCGGGGGCAGGTCACTCCGCCTCGTGGCAGGTGCTAGAGAAGGAAGTCGAGTTCGACGCGGCCCATACAGGCCCGGAACGACGCGACAGCTTCTTCAGGTGCAAGCGTGCGGCGGACGAGATCCCGAGCAAACGCGAGGCGGATCTGGTCACGCCATCCACCCAGTGATGGCACTACGGCACCGACCACCAGTTCTCGGTGCGGGCGATCATCGCCGGGCCGAGCAACCACATCGCGAAAATCTCATGCCGTCTTGTGAAAGCATCGCATACACGCCACCACGAGTACAGTAGTATTCGATGATGCTCTGGACTGCTCCGGTGGCGGTGAGTAAGCTGACCAGAGC
>JBCDAP010000198.1:0-4589 GCA_039185335.1 Planctomycetota bacterium
CCGATCGATGGAATCAAGACACCGAAAACAACTCGCCATTTGGGTATGGATGGATTAACCGCCCTTGCTATCGGTGCCCCGCTCAATACTGATCCAGCAAGGAATATAAACCTGTTCTTTGAGGTGATGAAACAAGATTTGTCGAGCGAGGCAACTTCTGAGTCTGGCTCTACTAAAAGTTTATCTGAATGCCTTGCGTTTAACCAAGAATTCCATTGGAGATTCAATGAAGCTCAGCACATTCATTGTGACCTGCACCGGTACAGCTGTCGTTCTGTTGGCATCAAGTCTTCATGCAAAGAGCCCATTCGATCCACAAACGGTCGAACTCGAACCCAAACCAACACTCATCATCGAAGCACTGAACGGCTTGCGCTCTGGAAATCCTGATGCTGGCGGACCGCATTCCATGTTGCTGGGCACACTGATGTATCGCCCGATGCCGATCCAATTCACGAACGATCGGCCTGAAAGCATCACAGCAGAACCTAATTACCAAGGTACGGTTTCGTATGGAACTATTCCGCTCGGCGATGCAGCGAATGCTGCACATGTACTCGCCTTAGAGAAACGTGAAGGCGGAAATTCACGGATTTTCTTCGACAAAAACAACAACGGCGATCTGACAGACGATGGAGATGGGACATGGACCCATATCAAAAAACCAGAAGACGCACCGCATTCATTCACGCTTGATGCTATTGCCCAAGCGTCATACTCGGAAGCGGAACGCACATCTCCGGTCGGCGTCCGCGTGTACTACCGCGATGGTGATGAAAGAGCGTCATACCACCGCATTGGGGCGCGTGTCGGGACCGTGACAATCGATGGGTCTGAACTCCCAGTCACGCTAGTCGATCAGACAAGTCGCGGAAACTATGCGACCGGATTTGATCTCGACGGCGGCTACGAGCCGACTCGGGAAGAGGGCGGTCTCCAGATTTTCTTTGGAAATAGTTCGTACGACGCGTGCGGAACATTTCTCTACAACGACGTGAATTATCTCGCGCGAACCAGCGCAGACGGAATGACTCTCGTCATCGAGCCCACTCCTCGCATGATCCCTTCGATCGCTCAACAGCGTGCTGCTGAAGAGAAGGCTGCCGAAGAATCCAAACGACGAATTCTGCAACCAGGCCAAGAAATCCCGGCTTTCTCCGCGGTGATGCACAACGGGGATCCTCTTGATCTTTCGGCTTATACAGGCGATAAGATTGTTGTCCTCGACCTCTGGGCCTCCTGGTGCGGCCCTTGCAAGGTCGGCCTAAAGCACATCGATGAGCTTGCCAGCATCGTAGACCCCGAAGAGGTCGTCTTCATCGCATTGAACGTTCAGGACAGTTCGCGTGGGTACGAAGCCTTTGTCAACGCCAATGAAAATGTTTCTTACATGTTTGCTCGTGACCCGATCGGCAGAGACGATGACAGCGTTGCCAGGAATGTCTTCGGGGTGAGAGGAATCCCTGCAACCTTTGTGATTGATCGAGATGGAACAATTTCGGCAACTATTGAAGGGGCCACAAAGGACGATAAGCGCATTGACCAAGCACTCAAAGAACTCGGTGTTTCTATCCCTGAACGCTCGGGTGCTTAGCAACCTGGGTCATAACTGACATCGAAGAGTGTTTGAACTTGAGAGAGTCGGGCAGAGGCCGGAGCCAAGGGATTCTGCTGGTGGCGATTTGAAGGAACGCACTCTAAAAGGAAGTGGCGACTTCCTCATGGTAGTTGGACCGGAAGAATTCCAGACTCGACTTCCATGCGCTATGTGACCGCTGGCGCGTGGGCTGCAAGTTGGGAGAGCTTCTCCCAAGGTGACACAAACCCGAGACGCGGCACACAGCAATCCACCCACGCTGGGCGCCTGCAGACACCTTCTACCTGACGAGCAGATCAGAATGTTTCTCTTGTCTGTCAGAACTGATCCAGCCTTAATCAAGGCTCTCGCGCCCGCAACAGACCACGCAACCGCATGGCGAACCCGAGCGACTCAGGGCAACAAATGGCGAAGCAAGAGAGGATCGAACGCTGATTCCGAGCCAGAATCAGCGGTTCGTAGTACGGGCGAAGGGAGTCGAACCCCTAACCTCCTGATCCGTAGTCAGGTGCTCTATCCAATTGAGCTACGCCCGCAGAGCGGAGAAAGAGCGTAGCACGCACGCAAGCGACCGGCAAGGCCATTCTGGGCTTACTCGGGGTGTTTCCGCGGTTCGCCTTGATTCTTGATCAGGAAGTGGGCATAATGCTCGACTCGCTCCGTGGCCCGATGCTGGTGGCATGCGACGGAGCATTGTTTGTCTCTGGATCTCGTTCCACCCGTGTATCGGCCGGCAACTTGCCTGCCCCTTGGAGTTTGTCTCGCATGGCTCATTCGGTCTCGGCCAAAAAGCGTATCCGTCAGAACCTCAAGGCCCGCGCTCGCAATCGCTGGCGTCTCCGCACCATGCGTGAAGCCCTCAAGGATCTCGATGACAAGCTCCTCCACTCTTCCTATGAAGAGGCCCGCGAGAGCTACCAATCGGTCTGTAAAATCTTGGATCGCACTGCACAGAAGGGTGTCATCCACAAGAACGCCGCGGCTCGCAAGAAGAGCCGGCTCGCGAAGAGAGTGCTCGCCAAAAAGAGCGCCTAACGGGCCGCTCAATATGGCTCGATTGACCAAGCCGCGGGTTTCCGCGGCTTCTTCGTGCGCCCACCTCAACAACACGAATCAAACTCACTTACCCTTGTCCCATGGAGCAGTTGACCGGGGGAACATCATCACACCAAGATACGGGCTACTTCGCTGTTTCCCGCCGCCCACTCCACGTTCTCGTCTTTCTGCTCCCGCTGATCATCTTCTATGAACTCGGCTCGCTCGGCCTTCTCGGGAGTGAGAACCGCGCGGTTGCCATCCGGGCTGAGCGGATGCTCGAACTCCTCTTCGACACCTTCGGCCTCACAGCCGTCCACCTCCCCGCGATCGCCATCGTGGTCGTTCTCACCATCGCTCACCTGGCAAGCAAGGACAACTGGCGGCTCCGTCTCCCTGTGCTCGCCGGCATGCTCTTCGAATCCATCATCTGGACCCTACCGCTGCTCATCCTGGGACAGATCGTGATGCGTCTCTTCGGCGCACCAAGCCAACCGCTCCTCGAGAACGCCGCGGCTGCGGGCATCGACGGACACGCGCTCGCCAGCACCTCCCTCCCCGTCATGTCCCGGCTCACCGTCTCCATCGGAGCGGGCTTGTACGAAGAACTACTCTTCCGCATGGTCGGCATCGCTCTCGTCCACTTCGTGCTGCACGACCTGATCGGAATGAAGAAAACCCCAGCAGCAATCATCTCGATCATCGTCAGCGCGATCGCCTTCGCGTTCTACCACGACCTTTCCGCACCCGACGGCTCCATCGACATGCCCCGCGCGGCCCTCTTTGTCTTTGCTGGCCTCGTCTTCGCGGTTCTCTACCTCGTGCGCGGCTTCGGAGTCGCCGTGGGCACGCACGCGGCGTACGACATCGCCGTTCTGGTCATCCTCCCCGCTCTCAGCGCCGACGCATAGACTTCACCCATGAGCGACACACTGACCAAAGCGCCGATCTCACCCGCCGACCAACTCCGCGAACGTATGAGACAGGGATGCGTCGGGTTGCCCGGCGCCTTCAACGGGCTCGTCGCCCGCATGCTCCGCAATCATAATTTCCAGGGCACCTATGTCTCTGGTGCCGCTGTGACCGCATCCTGGGGTGTACCTGACATCGGAATCCTCGGTCTCCCCGAGTTCACGAGCGTGATCCAGCAGGTGTGGATGGGCTCTCGTCTCCCGATCATCGCCGACGCGGACACCGGCTTCGGCGAGGGTGAGATGGTCAAGCGCGTTGTCCACGAGTATCACCGCGCCGGAGCCGCAGGCTTCCACATCGAGGACCAACTCTTCCCCAAACGCTGCGGCCACCTCGACGGCAAAACGCTCATCCCGGTGAATGACTTCGCCGAGAAGGTTCGCGCCGCCTGCGAAGCACGCGACTCACTCGCCGGCGCTCAACCCGGTCATCGCGGCCCGTTCCTGGTGTGCGCCCGCACCGATGCGTTCTCCGTCGAGGGCATGCCGGCTGCCATCGAACGCGCACAGGCTTATGTCGAGGCCGGAGCGGACATGATCTTCCCAGAAGGACTCTCATCTCCCGAAGCCTTCGCAGAGTTCGCGAATGCGATGCGTACGATGGGAGATGTTGGCCTCGCTCCGCAAGGCGGCCCGTTCCTCCTGGCCAACATGACCGAGTTCGGCAAAACCCCGATCACACCACTCATCGACTTCGAGCGCATGGGTTACCACACTGTCATCTGGCCTGTCTCGACCTTGCGGAGCGCGATGGGTGCCGCAAACCGTCTCTTGGGTGCCCTCGATGCAACCGGGACTGTAGAGCCTGAACTCAACACCATGCTCGATCGCCAGTCCCTCTACGAACTCCTCAACTACACACCTGGGCAGGAATGGTCTTATGGCAAAGGCTTGGAGTGACTATGAATCAGCATCCTGTTGATCGCTATGCTCACCGAAATGCCGTGCTCAGAACCACTCGGTGAACTCCTGCATCGATTTGCCGA
>JBCDAP010000199.1:0-4579 GCA_039185335.1 Planctomycetota bacterium
CCGGCGTCGGGATCTCGGTGGGGATGAAGCCTGTGTACGTGTTGAGGCGGATGTCGCGTGTTCCTTGGTCAACCGCATCCCCAACAACGGTGCCGTTGACATCGCCCGAGATCAGGCGGATGTCGGCGTCGGGGGCGAGGACCGCACCCGAGAAAGTGGACAAGACCTGGACGCGTTCTGTGTTGACGAAGTTGAAGAGGATGCGCGAGGCGTTGATGTTGGTGAAGCCTGCGCCGAAGGAGGCGCCGGAGCCGCCGAGATTGACGATGCCGCCGTTGCCATCGATGTTCACGATAACGGTTGAAGTGAAGTTGGAGTTGAAGTTAATACTGAAGCGTGTGTTGCTGCGAGAGAGCAACGCGCCATCGATCGAGAAGACCGTGACCGGGCTTGCGGCGGGAGCGTTCAGGATGACATCGGATCCGTTGTCCGTGATGGTGGCGTTGGTTTCGAGGTTTGCGAAGGCGGCGTTGAGGAAGTTCACTTCTGCGGCGGCGTTTTGGACGATCTGGTCAACGTTCGGATCGATGAAGAAAGAACCTCCGCCGTTGAAGACGCGTCCAGCGTTAAGCTGTGTGGTGGGGGAGACACGCAGGTTGCCGCCGTTGTTGAGGAGGATCTGGTTGGTCGCGAGGAGATCACCCGCGAGGACGAGGCCATCGCGTGTGGCGTTGGTGCCGCCGAGAACGGAGTAGCCCGAGGTGTTGCCGAAGATATCTCCGCCGACGAGCGCGGAGCCGAAGACTTCGCCCGATGAGGTGAGGTTGCCGAGAGAGACGAGGTTGTAATCAGAGAGGACCGAAGCGGCTGCGTTCGAAATGGTGAGCGCAAACGAGCAGAATGCAAGAACAAAGGCGTGGCTCTTCATAATCGATCTTCCCGTGTGTTGCGGGTCAACTTCCACATCGACCCGGACGTGTGTGTTCTTGGCTTGAATGTACCAGAAGAGGGGTGTGTGTGGAAGGTGGGCGCAGGGTTTGCGCTCAGACCTGAAGAACGCCGGTTTTGAAGTCAGCGGAGGTATCAACGCCTTGTGCAGCTTTGAGGGCTTGGGTGAGTTCCTCTCGGGTACGATGCGGTTCGATGATGCGATCGAGCCAGCCTCGTGCGGCCCCGTGGCGGATATCTTGCTGCTCGTTGTAGGAATCGCGGACCGCTTGGAGGATTTCCTCGTGGGTCTGCTGGTCGATTTCTTCGCCCTTGCGCTGGCGTGAGCGTTCTTCGATCATGGCGAGTGTGCCCGAGGCGGAAGCAGCGGACATGACGGCGAGGTTGGTGGCGGGCCAAGCGAGAGTGAGGAAGGGGTCGAAGGCGCGGCCGCACATGGCGTAGTTGCCTGCGCCGTATGAGCCGCCCACGACCAGAACGATCTTGGGGACGACGCAGTTGCTCATGGTATTGACCATCTTCGCACCGGATCGGATGATGCCGCCCTGTTCGGAGTCGCGGCCGACCATGAAGCCCGAGGTGTCGTGGAGGAAGATGATGGGGACTTTGCGCTGGTTGCAATCCATGATGAAGCGTGCGGCTTTGTCGGCGCCGTCGTCGTAGATCACGCCCGGCATGTTGACGGAGAAGTTCGGGCCTTCGAAGCCGCCTGGCATTTTGCGTTGGGTGGCGAGTTTTTGGTTCGCGACGATGCCGCAGGCGATGCCCGAGAGGCGTGCGTACCCGGTGACGATGGACTTGCCGTAGTCGGCTTTGTATTCGTCGAAGTCGGGCTCTTTGGGATCGTCGGCTTTGGCGTCGACGAAGGTGTGAATGATGTCACGCGTGTCGTACTGGCCTGTCGCGGAAGTGGTGATGATGTCGTAGGCGTCGTTCTGGTCGCGAGCGGTTGGAGGAATGGCCGGATTGTCATCTTCTTCGACAGCCATTCCTTCGTGCTTCGCGACGAGAGAGCGGATTCGTTTGATGCAGGCTTCGTCATTGGGTTCTTTGAAGTCGATGGTGCCGGAGATTTCTGCGTGCATCTGGGCACCGCCGAGCTCTTCGTCGGAGACCTCCTGGCCGATGGCGGCTTTGACGAGCGCGGGGCCCGCGAGGTAGAGGCCCGAGCCTTCGGTCATGAGCAGGGTGTCGCAGAGGACGGGAAGGTAGCCCCCGCCTGCAACACAGAACCCCATGATGGCGGCGATCTGCGGGATACCCTGGGCGCTGATCAGCGAGTTGAGATAGAAGATTCGGCCGAAGTCGTCGGTATCGGGGAACACGTCTTCTTGGAGAGGAAGAAATACGCCCGCCGAGTCGACGAGGTAGAGCAGTGGCATGCGGGCTTTGAGCGCGACGTTCTGGGCACGGATGATCTTCTTGCAGGTCATGGGGAAGAAAGCGCCGGCTTTCACCGTGGCGTCGTTCGCGATGATCATGCACCGTCGCTCTTCGACGAGGCCGATACCCGTGACAACTCCCGCGGAGGGAGAGCCGCCGTGCTCGGTGTACATGTTGTGTGCGGCCCAGAGGCCCAGCTCGAAGAAGTCGGCGGGCTTGTCGAGCAAGGCATCGATGCGTTCACGTGCGGTAAGACGGCCACGGTTGTGCTGCCTCTCGATGGCTTTGAGTCCGCCGCCGAGCTTGATGTCCTTCTCGGCCTGCTGGAACTCTTCGTTGGTGGAGCGGAGCGGGTTGATGGGCATGTGTTTCTCTTTGCTCTGGTCGAAGCGGTAGTTCTTGAGAGGGGGGATCAGGGTACACGAGCAGCGATGACGGTGATGTCGTCATCTTGGGAAGCGCCGTTGCGGAAACGTGCGCACTCCTCGATAACCCGATCACAGATCGCGGTTGCCTCGAGGCCTTCGCGTGCGGCGTCTTGCACGACTTGCTCGAACCGATCGGTGCCGAACATCTCGCCTTCGTGATTTTTGGATTCCCAGATGCCGTCGGAGCCTACGCAGACGAGGGAGTTCGGGGCGAGCGTGGTTTGGTGGGCGGTGAACTCCCAGCCGTCTTGGACTCCGAGGACGAGATCCGTGCCTTCGAGGCGTTTGATCTCGCCGGTGCTTCCGTCGATCACAATGGGACGATCGTGCCCGGCGTTGACCCAACGCATTGTCCGCGTGTCCGCATCGATCTGGACGCAACAGAGGGTCATGAACCTTCCTTCGACAAGGTCGGCACAAAGGAAATCGTTGACCTGCGCGATGTGCTGAGCGATGTCTTGAGCATGGGTTGCACCGGCGCGGATGAGCGCGCGAGCGGAGGTCATGAGCAGAGCGGCGGCGATGCCGTGGCCGGTGACGTCGCCCAGTGCCATGACGCAGCCGGGCGAGTTATTTTCGCCGAAATGTGTGTCCTCGAGATAGTCGAAGTAATCGCCGCCGGTTTCATCGCAGTACACGGTTCGTCCTGCGACATCGAGATGCTTGAAGCGGACCGAGCCATCGGGCAAAAGGGCTTGCTGGACTTCCTTTGCGAAGTCAAGGTCGCGACGGATCTTCAACTCATTCTGCAGAAGAGGCACCATGTCGTTAAAGACACGCGCGGTTTCGGCGAGTTCCTTCGGACCATCGGTTGGAGCGCGGGCTTCGAGATCGCCGTTGGCGATGCGCTTTGTGGCGGAGGCGAGCTCGGCGACAGGGCGGGTGATATGGCGCGAGATCACGAGTGCCGCGCCGATGACGAGCATGAGGACGGTCACGATGATCGCCGCGGTGGCACGCACCTGCGAGAGTGTCAAGCCGCGAACTTCGTGGACGACTTCCTCGACTTCGGCAAGGATGGTCGTGATGGGGACTACGAGAAGGACAACTTCCGTCGAATTCTCATTGGGAGATTTGACCGGCGCGAAGGCCCAGAGGGAGTCGACACCGTTCTCATCGGGCATTTGTAGGACACCCGAATTGCCGGCCTTGATGACCGAGAGCATCTCCTGGTATTTGGTTTCATCGGTAGAGCGGTACCAATGCAGCTCGACCGGAGCGTCCCATTTGCGTGGGTGCAGCTCCATGTTCTGCGCGATGTAGATGGCGAGCCCATCTTCGTGGTCCGAGTCGTCTCCATTGCTGACAAAGAGAGCATCCTTGGTCTCTTTGTCGAGGAGGCCGACAAGCATGATGCGAGCATCGGCGGACCAATCTTCTTTGTGTACCACAGCGATCTCGACAACTTCGTCGAGCGTGAGGTCGATGCCCGTAGCGCCGACAAAGTTGCCCTCCTCATCCTCGATCCATGTCGCGACCGTCACCATGGCTCGTTGTGTCGCGGCATCGATCACCGGGAGGGTCCAGACAATGCCGTTGTTCCATTTGGACTCTGGATCGTTGCGATTTTTATAAGCGTCTTTGGCCAGGAGGTACCAGGGACGTTCGCGTGGATCAAAGCCTTCGGGAAAGGCGACTTTGCCGGGGAAGGAGCAGTGCAAGCCGTTTTCGAGCCCGACGTACTGCCAGAAGATGAGATCGTTCGCGAATGCACGGACGTGCTTGAACGCTGTTTGCATCCCTGACAGGCGTCCAGCGATACGCCTGATCTGACGCTGCTCCGCCGGCGAGTCGATCCCTGCATTGAGGAAAACAACATCATCAAAGGAGACTCGAAGACCTTGCGTTTTTCCGTTTCCTGTGATGCGTGCAAAGCGTTC
>JBCDAP010000200.1:0-4572 GCA_039185335.1 Planctomycetota bacterium
CGCAACCGCCGCTCTCACGACGCGCTGAAGCCCATTCAGTTCACGGTCGATCCGGTGTCCGGCCTTGCTCGTCTCACACACCGCGTGGCAAAGAGCTCGGGCTACGTCCGCCCGGGCTTGACCATTCGCGTCCCGAAGCTCGGCATCGGCGGCGAGTGAGCGTTCTCTGATCCAAGTGTGCTGACACCGACGAAGGGCAGGAGCCGCGGTGCGATTTGCAGTTGATGCCATGGGTGGCGACAACGCACCGGACGAAATCGTCAAAGGTGCAATCCAGTCGCTCGAGTTTGCTGATCCCAGTGACGAGCTTGTGCTCGTTGGTGACAGCGATGTCATCGAAGACATCCTTCGTGAAATCGGTGCCTCGGACAACCGCATCAGCATCGAGCACGCCTCGCAAACAATCGGCATGAGCGAATCTCCTGTGGAGGCCGTGCGAGCGAAGCCGGACTCTTCACTGGTCAAGATGATGCTGCTCGGTTCGGCCCGAAAGAGCGACAACCCGGTCGACTTTGTTGTCTCGGCAGGCAATACGGGCGCCTGCGTCTCAGCCGCAACGATGCACATGAAGCGCCTCCCCGGCGTGCATCGCCCCGGCATCGCCTGCGTCATCCCGGCACTGCACGGCCCGATCGTGCTTTGCGACGTCGGTGCTAACCCGGAACCAAGGCCCTCTCACCTTGCCCAATACGGCGTGATGGCAGAAACCTACGCCACCAAGATTCTCGGCATCGAATCACCACGCATCGCCCAGATGAACATCGGTTCCGAAGAAGGCAAAGGGACGGGGATCATCAAAGAGGTGCGTGAGATCTTGAGCGCGGATGCGCGACTGAACTACATCGGCTACGTCGAAGGACGAGATCTCTTCGAGGATACTGCCGATGTTGTGGTGACCGATGGCTTTGTCGGAAACACGCTTCTCAAACTCGCTGAGGGTCTCGCTCGGAGTCTTTTCCGTGCGATCGCGACCGAAGTCTTTGAGAAAGACGCTGCTCTCGCGATGCAACTCCAGCCACTTCTCGAAGATCTCAAAAAGGCAAACGATTATCACGAGTACGGTGGTGCCCCGCTCCTCGGTGTCAATGGTGTCTGCATCATTTGCCACGGCTCCTCCGAGGATCGCACGATCTGCAATGCAATCCGCAGAGCCAGAAAGTACGTGATACAACGAATCAACGATGCCATTGTCGAACGGGTTGCAGAACTCAATGAGCATCCGAGCGAGACGACCGGTACCGCGGGTGCGGTCTGAGATTTCATCATGAGCGAAACAGCATCGGCCAGCGAACGACTAGGCAGGCACAAAGGGGGCGTGGAAATCCTGAGTGTGGCTTCGTCCCTTCCGGACAAAGTCCTCTCGAATGCCGATCTCGAGCAGATGATGGAAACCTCCGATGAGTGGATCCATCAGCGCACCGGCGTCAAGACTCGCCGAATAGCTGATGCCGAAAAGTTCGAGTCCACCTCCTCGATGGGCGCAAACGCGGCAGCGAAAGCCATCGAAAGAGCTGGCGTTGCATTCCAAGACATCGACCTTGTCATCCTGGCGACCTGCACACCCGAGATGCAATGTCCTTCATCGAGTTGCCGGATGATGGGCATGTTGTCCGATCGTTTCGGCGCTTCTAATGCGGGCGCTTTCGATCTTGTCGCCGCGTGCTCGGGCTTCGTCTACGGACTGAACGTTGCTCACGATCTGATCCTTGGCGGCAGCTACAAAACCATCCTGGTCGTCGGATCCGAGCATCTCACTTCAACCCAGGAGTACACGACACGCGGGCGTGGTACTGCCATCATCTTCGGCGATGGTGCCGGAGCGGCGGTTCTCCGTGCCACCGATGATCCGAACAAAGGCATCCTGGCTCAACGGATGCATTCCGAGGGTCGCCAATGGGTTGATCTCTACATCCCGCGCGTCGAGAAGCGAGATTTTCCCAACCATGAGCGTGCTCTCGGTGACGATTTGCCGCTCGATGTGATGCGCATGAACGGCCGCGGCGTGTTCAAGTTTGCGGTGTCCACTTTCAGCAAAGTCATCGAGCAAACTCTCGATCATGCTGATGTCGATCCCAATGAGGTAGACCACTATGTCTGCCACCAATCCAATGTCCGAATCCTCGACGCCGCTCGGGAACGCTTTGGGTTGCCCGAAGAAAAAGTCGCGGTCAATATCAGCCGTGTCGGGAACACGTCGGCAGCGAGCATCCCCATCCTCTTCTCAGAATTGAATGACGGTGGGCGCGTCAAGCCAGGACAGAAGGTCATGTTCGTTGCCTTCGGCGGAGGGCTCACATGGGCCTCCAGCCTCTGGCAGATCTGACCATCCCTCACCTCCAAACCGGTAGACTTCCACTGATGAGCAAGCAGCCTGTGATTCTTTGCCCCGGACAGGGCGCCCAACATGTCGGCATGGGAAAGGCGTGGTTCCAAGCTTCAACGGACGCGGCGCAAACTTTCAATGAGGCCGATGAGATCCTGGGTGATCGCCTGAACGCGAAGCTTTCCGAACTGTGCTTTGAGGGCCCAGAGGATCGACTCAACCGAACCGACGTCACGCAGCCAGCATTGTTCGTTGCGGGCGTCGCGTCGTTCCGCGCCTTGTTCAGCTCGGCTGATCCGACATCTTTTTCTGCTATCGCTGGGCTCTCGCTTGGTGAGTACACGGCGCTCCATCTCGCAGGAGCGATCTCCTTCGCTGACGCACTTGAAGTGGTTGCTCTCCGCGGCAAGGCGATGCAAGAGGCCGCTGAGGCGACTGAGAGCGGCATGGTCGCATTGATTGGTGCAGATGAAAAGCAAGTACAAGAACTCTGTGATCGAGCCGGGGGTGATGATGTCCTGGTCCCGGCGAACTTCAACGCACCGGGCCAGATCGTGATCTCGGGCAGCCAATCGGCTTGCAACCGCGCCGTCGAAACAGCAAGCGAGATGGGCCTGCGAGCCACGCCGCTCAAGGTCGCTGGCGCTTTCCACTCTCCGATCATGCAACCCGCTGCCGACCAACTGGGAGAAGCGCTCGCCAAGGTTGAGCTCCAAAATCCGAAGTGCCCGGTTCTCTCGAACGTGACCGCAGAGCCTCATCCTTCCGACCCCGCAGAGATACGCGAACTCCTCGTCGCCCAGCTGACCAAACCGGTGAGATGGGCTCAGAGTGCGGCCTCGCTCGCCGAGACACACCACGGTGCCGAGTTCCACGAATTGGCGCCCGGAAAAGTGCTCGCAGGCCTCATGAGGCGCACCCATCGCGAGACGAAGGTACAGCCCCACGGAGAACCGGCCTAACGAGTCGTGTTCCGAATCCAAAAGAAGCAAGGACAAGAAAACTATGGATCAGCGTGTAGCAGTGGTGACTGGAGCGAGCCGGGGAATCGGGAAGGCGATCGCTGAGCGTCTTGCTCGAGACGGGCGGCATGTCGTGCTTGTGAGCCGCTCCCCCGCCCCACTCGAAGAGCTCGCTGAATCGATCAAGAGCAAAGGCGGTCGTGCTTCCGCTACACCTTGTGATGTCTCTGATGCCGCTGCCTTTAGCGAAGCCATCGAGGGAATCGCTTCAGGATTCGGCCGCCTCGACATCCTCGTCAACAACGCGGGGATTACGCGCGACAACCTCATGCTCCGGATGACGGATGAGGATTGGGGCGAGGTGATTTCGACGAATCTGACGTCTGCCTTCGTCGCGTGTCGCGCGGCCGCGAGAGCCATGATGAAAGGGAAGTTCGGCCGCATCGTAAACATCGCCTCGACATCCGGCGTCGTTGGCAATGCAGGGCAAGCGAACTACGCTGCCGCGAAGTCGGGGCTCAGCGGGCTCACAAAGTCGATTGCTCGCGAGCTTGGTGGTAAGGGCGTGACCGCCAACGTCATCGCTCCCGGGTTCATCGAGACCGACATGACCGCGAACCTCCCTCAAGATGTCAAAGACAAGGTCCTCGCCACGATGGCGCTCCGACGCCTCGGGACCCCCGACGATATTGCCGCTGCGGTCGCCTATACCACGAGCGATGAGGCAGGATTCCTAACAGGGCAAGTCATCTGTGTTGACGGCGGGATGACCATGGCGTGATCTCCAAAAGTCATGGCGGCCACATCATGTGAGTGTTTACTCACTTATGTGTCCGAGAAAGACCCCGCTCCGATTGCTTCGGGACGGGGATATGAGCTATATTCACCGATCGCAAGATTCCCGGGGCAGGCCGTTCCGGACAAACAAATGCAACGGAGACTCACTGTGAGCGACCTTCAAGAAATTGAAACCCAGGTTATTGATATCGTGGCAGAGCAGATGGGCGTCGACCGCGAGAAGATCTCGAAAGACACCAGCTTTGTGAACGACCTGAACGCCGACAGCCTCGATACGGTCGAGCTTGTGATGGAGTTCGAGGATCGCTTCGAGACCACGATTCCAGACGATAAAGCCGAGCAGATCAAGACCGTTGGCGAAGCGATCACGCACATCGCCGAATCCAAGGGCATCTGATTCTCGCGTGTACAAAGGATGTGATCTGCTCGGCTTTATCGTCTGGAATCGTGGTCTCGAAGCGATCCTCGAACTCCATCACAAGCTCGACC
>JBCDAP010000201.1:0-4572 GCA_039185335.1 Planctomycetota bacterium
CATCGGAATGCCAGGGCAGGGCATGCTGAGGATCTCATCGAGGCTCGTCTCCAAGAGCGGATCTCATTGAATGATCTGAGAGTGAATCCTTCGGATCCACCTCGGGAGCCCTACACGCTGACGCATCTTGTTCTTTACGATTATCTGCTCGAGAGCAATATCGAGCAGGCCGTGATCTGTCCGTCAGACGATTATCTCCAAGGTCTCTATGACCAGTTTCACGATTCTCCCGATCCGAGAGAGCGGGCTCGCAGTTTTTTATCTTCGTACATCGTGCCGCCGGCAACTTTTCTGGATGACTTGAATCCTGGTTTGAGACCCGCAGCCGATGGGTTGCCGCTCGGCTGGTATGCGATGCGCATGGAAAACTACGCGGTGGATCGTTGGCACCGTGAGGTTCGGCATCCGAGCGCCAAAGTTTGGTCGTTTGAGCCCTTCCAGATGCACTTCGGCGAAAAAGTGATCTACGGGCTGCCCGAAGTCCGCCAGCCGCTCTTGATGTTTGATGGATCGGTCAGCGTACGAAACTCAGGCGATTCAGAGCTCGGGTACGACCCGGGCGTCGACATCTACAATTATGCGCCCACTCGTGTGTTCGATGGAACTTTCTTTTACTACTACACGCCAGACGACGTGGTGGTGCGGAACCCATTTGGACTCGGAGGCGACACCGTGTTCTTGCGGTACTACTGGACACGCAACGGATTGCGAGGCCACGATTTCTGATCCTGCGCGCTCGTGACCCGCTTTCTTTAGTTCGCGGGTAAGTCTCGCTCATGCATGTTCTGCAAAGAGATCCGTCGAGAAGTAACGCTCGACGCGGTCGCAGAGTACGGTTGTGACGCGTGCGTCAGGGCCGAGTTTCTCAACAACTTGCTCTGCAGCAGCGAAGTTTAAGCCCGAGCTCGGGCCGACAGGGAACCCCGCTGCAAGCAGATCGTGCGTCCGCTGGAGAGCAACCGTGTCGTCAACTTCGATCTCCTCGATACCGCCCTCGATCGCGTCCGGTTGGTACAGCGTCGAGAATCCGTCCAGCACGCCGGGGATCCGGGCTGAGAAACTGCACTGCTCAACGCTGCCTACGTTCATCTCATCCGAACAGTTGCGTGCGATGGGTTTGGCGGCATAGAGCTTTGCGTCGAGTCCGAATTCGCGGAGCCCTGTGCCAACACCCATGAGTGTTCCGCCTGTTCCAACTCCCGAGACGAAAGCGTCGAGGTGTCGACCCGGGCATTGTCCGATGAGTTCGGTTGCGGTCCTGAGTCGGTGAGCGTCCGCGTTCTGTGGGTTCTCGAATTGCTTGGTTTCGAACGCGCCGTGCTCGCGCGCGAACGCTTGGGCGGCAAGAAGCGATCCACGCATCCCTTCTGACGGGTCGGTCTTGCGGAACTCTCCGCCATACGCCTTGATCGCCACAAGCCTCTCCCGGCTCACGCCGTCAGGCATAAACGCGACAAACTTCAAACCCAGGCGGGCACACACCATGGCCATGGCGACCGCGGTCGAACCGCTGGACGCTTCAACGACCAGCTTGTTCTCAACATGGCCAAGGCGGATCGCTTCGAGCAGCATGTGGACCGCGATCCGGTCGTTCACAGACCCGCTCGGATTGAGGTACTCCAGCTTGCACCAGATCGCACCACGCCCGAGGTTGACCGGAACGATAGGAGTCGCAGGCAATGCAAGATCCGCGACGCTCGTTCGGCTCGGAGCGAGCCCCTTCGGACCGGAGCCGAGCGAGGTGCTGAGTTCGTGATTTATGGTGTTTGGCATACGGAAGACCTGTCAGTGAGGCTCTTTAGGGCGGTACGTGCGAATAACCTAAACTTACCACGATTTTTTTGTGCTGCTCGCGATATTCGCCACAGGAAGAACCACACGAAACCATGAATCAGATTCTCGCTGAATTCGTTGGCACCATGGTGCTCATGATGCTGGGCAACGGGGTTGTCTGCAATGTTCTCCTCGCTCGCACCAAGGGGAACGGCTCTGGATGGATTGTGATCACGGCGGGGTGGGGATTTGCGGTGTTTGCTGCGGTCGCGGTCGCCGGCCCGTACTCGGGGGCTCATATCAACCCGGCCGTGACACTCGGGCTCGCCATCGCCGGCACTTTTCCGTGGGCATCGGTGCTGCCTTTCATGGCTGCTCAATTTGCCGGAGCGTTTCTCGGGACCACGCTCGCGTTTCTGGCTTACTACAAGCATTACCAGGCAACGGATGATCAAGCCGCAACGCTCGGGACGTTCTGCAATTCACCCGCCATCAACTCACCATTCTGGAACATGGTCACTGAGGTCATCGCAACATTCGCGCTCGTCTTCGTTGTCCTGTACTTTTCGCTAGAAGGCAAGGCAACAATCGGGAATGAAGACATCCCGATCGGCTTAGGCAGCATCGGGGCGATTCCGGTTGGTCTGCTCGTCTTCGGCGTAGGTCTCTCCTTGGGCGGACCGACAGGATACGCGATCAATCCGGCGCGTGATCTGTCACCGCGCATCGCGCACGCGCTATTACCGATTCCAAACAAAGGGCCGAGCGGATGGTCGTACTCGTGGATCCCGGTCGCGGGCCCGATGCTCGGCGGAGCGATCGCGGCCGCCATCTGGCTCTTCATCGGACAACTCGGCTAATCGCTCACACACGGTCGGCATCAAAGAGCGGGGTGGACAAGTACCGCTCAGCAAAGCTGCAGCAGATCGTCACGATGTTTTTGCCCGCGAATTCAGGGCGAGACGCCACACGGTGAGCCGCACAGACATTCCCGCCCGCAGAGATGCCGGCCATGATGCCCTCTTCCCGAGCCAGACGTCGTCCCCATTCAAAGGCGTCCTCATTCGTGATTTGCTCAACACCGTTGAGAAGAGAAGTGTCGAGGTTGCCCGGGATAAAACCGGCACCGATGCCCTGAATCTTGTGAGGACCAGGATCGCCCCCCGAAATCACAGGTGAGTCGGTCGGCTCGACCGCAAACGCTTGGAAATCGGGATTGTTCTGACGGATGAAGCGAGTGACGCCGGTGATCGTACCGCCCGTCCCGACGCCGGTCACGATCGCATCGACCTTGCCTTCGAGGTCGGCCCAGATCTCTGGACCTGTGGTTGCTTCATGGGCCGTGGGGTTCGCCGGGTTCTCGAACTGCTGCGGAACAAACACGCGCCGTCCTTTGCTCTCTTCATGCTCACGGAGTTCCTGGGCCGCCTGAAGCGCCCCTCTCATGCCCTGCTCTGCTGAGGTGAGCAAGAGGTTTGCGCCGAGATGGCGGAGCATCGCACGCCGTTCGACGCTCATCGATTCGGGCATACACAGCGTGAGCTTGTATCCCTTCGCAGCGCACACAAAGGCAAGGGCGATGCCCGTATTGCCAGAGGTCGGCTCGACAATGTGTGTCTCAGGAGTGATCAGGCCATCACGCTCCCCGGCCTCGATCATGGCCCGACCGATGCGGTCTTTGACCGAGTCCAATGGATTGTCGCACTCCATCTTCAGGAAAATCGTGCCACCACCGCTGGGACTGAGACGACGCAGCCGGATGAGTGCGGTGTTGCCGATGACATCCGAAATCGAGTCGTACGTGCGCTTTCGGATGACGTTTGTTGGAGAAGGTGAAGTTGCTGGTGTCATTGAGACCTCCTTAGCGGGCCCATCTGGAATCGGGACAGCGGATCAATTCAAAGCCGTCAGGTCCGAAGCGAGCAGGTTGCTCGGCCGAGATATTCCCTATATTTCCTTAGATATAGTAGGCGTTGTGGAAGTTTCGAGTAAAGAGAACCGTACAACACCTCGAACGATTCATTCGCTGGTTGTTGGCAATCCCTTGCTTCGCCAGGTCAAATAGCCCTCCTCAAACATTGCAGCCCGTTTCTGGAGGCCCATCAGGCGTTTGGTTAATGCGATGGCCCGTGCATCTGATGGGGTATCACCGAAGACAATGATGCGATCAAAGCCATTTAGCGCGGAAGTACCCTCGCCGGAATCCACAGTGGGGAGGGGGAGATTGATCGCGCCTGGGATTGTGCCGGCCTGGAACTCGCTCGGCCCTCGTGCATCGACCAGAATGACGCCAGGCTGCGGTGTTCGGATCTGATTGGCTACTTCAGCCGAGGAAACGAATCTCAGATCGCGATCAGAGACTTTCTTGTCGCATCCTGTGAGCGAGAACGCCAGTACCATCCCAAGGCAGATGATCCGGGCACGTTGTTTGGATTTCTGAGTCAGCATCGTGGAAGAATACCCACCACTGGACCGTTCACCTAGTGCCGGTTGAATATCCGAGAGGAGATCGATTTGAGCCTACGACTCAATTGCTCGCCACGTTTCTTCGCCATCTCTGCAACGTGGCTCTCATTGGCGGCTGTTTTCTCGATCCAATCCCAAGTTCCGCTGCCAGGGTACCGTCCTCCTGATTCTGCGAAGTCCGGAGATAATCTTGTCGAGTTGACTGCGATCTCCGATCACGAGTCGGTGATCCCCGGATCCACCGTGCACATCGCCGCTCGTTTTGAGATTGAGCCCGATTGGCACACCTATTGGCATCATTCCGGTGACAGCGGAGGGCCTCCTGTATTCGAC
>JBCDAP010000202.1:0-4570 GCA_039185335.1 Planctomycetota bacterium
GAAAAGGCAAAATTCAACGAGCGCAAGACGGCTTTCGAGGAAATGCGAGCCGAGATCATCCAGAGAGAAGATGACGAGCAGTTTGCCAAATCCGTAGCGATGTACGAGACGATCAAGTCGAACCAGTCCGCGGCGATGATGATGGATCTGGTCGCGCAGGGCAAAATCGATGAAGTCGTGGCATACCTGGATGCGATGAAGCCACGTTCGGCGGCCAAGGTCATCTCCGAAGTCCAGAAGGAAGAAACGCAACTGGCAGCCGAATTGGTGGAACGCCTCAAGGTCTACGGGCTGATCCCGTCGACCGATGAGGAACTCACGAATGCTGATCTCTGAGACAGCTCAACAATTGCTTCCGCCTGTTGACGCGACGAAATCCGAGCGAGCGGTGAGAAGTGATCTGCTCACCTCTTCAAAGCGTGGAACGACGCCGGAGTTCCGAGAGACGCTCGGCCGACATGTTGAGAAGGCAGAGTTGGTTCGTGATGAACCCGCTGAGCCTTCGAGTCGGGAGGTATCCGAGAGCGTCCCTGATGAGGTGGCACAGCCAGACGAGTCCGAGCCTGCTGCGAAGGTTGGGCCAGATGATGAAGTGGTTGATGCTGATGCGGATACGAAGCAAGAGACAGATCGTCGGAACGATGACCAGTTGAACGGCGAGTCACAGGACCAAGGTGAAGAGGTTGAGGACGAAGCGAACGACCCGGATGGTGTAGCAGGAGACAAGGCTCTAAAAGAGCAAGGGGAACCTGCGATCGAGGAAGCTACGCTCGTTCGTCGTCTTCTGGCGGATCCAGAATCGGCTCGGTCTGAGCAAGATGCTGTACGTCTGAAACAGGTGCAAGAAGAAGCCGAAATAGTGTCTAAAGCGGGTGCTGTCCGATCGAAACTTCAAGACAAGGCGAACATTGCGCAGACGGTGGCGGATGAAGTCTCGGCAACGCGTGCTTCTTCGTCAAAGCCTCAGGTCACCTCAGGTGAATCAGAGACGCAAAGTCTGACGACAACACAACCTGATGTGAAGAAGTCCGAGCAAGCGGCACTCCGTGCCGAACAAGATGGCTCGCGCCAGTCAAAGCACGAACTGGTCACTGCTCGGCGGGAGTTGGCGGACACAGGTGAAGTGGTCGAAACAGAGGAAGATCGTCTTGCTCGTGCGAGGAGTGCTGTTGAGCTGGCGAGTCGATCTCTTGAGCGGCCAACAACGGTTGCGCTAGAAGCTGTTGCCACGGATCGTGGTCGGTCGAGTCAAGCCGACCGGGCTGAGATAAGCCAGGGACAACGGGTAGCAGCGAATCAAGAAGCTGCTGCGACCGGCACAGCAAGCCCAGTGTCGCCCAGTGGTAACGAATCGAGCAGCACCGGCGGGCAAACGGAAGATAATGAGCAGCACCAAAGAACGCCTGAGCGTCAAGATCATCGGCGTTCCAGCGTTGAAGCTTCTGTTTCAAACAAACTCGATGGTGAAATGAACCGGTCAGAAACCACGGCAACACTGAAGCTCGTGGATGACAAGATCGGCGGGAAAGAAAGCAATGCGACGAACACGACACGCTCAGGAGAACCCTCTCCTCAGCAGCAGCGTGTCGAGGCGGCGGCGCGCCGCGGGGTGATGGCCGCGGTCCACCAACGCGGTGGAACAGTCGCGATCAAACTCACCCCTGAGTCACTCGGTTCTTTGCGTGTTCAAATGGACATGGGCGCGGGACGCGTTTCGGTCCGCATCGAGTCAACAACCGATGTTGCGCATCGGGCGCTTGAACAGAGCATCGGGTCACTCCGAGCAGCACTAGAATCGAAGGGGCTCAAGGTCGATTCGATCCAGTTGCAGCAATCAGCGACAGCAACAATGGCGAGTAACACGACATCTTCTCAGAACACGAGCAACCAGCAGCAAGGCCATCAATCGAACCAAAACGGGCAGGGAGCCAATGCCGAGCATGACGCCGGCGGGCGTGAGAGCCGAGGCCGAGACGACGATCGAGAGGATCGCGGGGAGACACCGGAAACGCGTTCGGGTAACGAACGCTCAGAACAGAACCAGCGGTTTAGGCTCGCCCTTGATGCAACCGTGTAACGACTCTTGATGGGATAACGATGAGCCAGATTGCCAGCAACGAGGCGTTCAATTTCACTAGGCAGACCGACACTGCATCGAGCAAAGAAGACAGCAGCCTTCGGGGGATGACGAACGAAGACTTTCTGCAGGTCATCTTCAAAGAACTTGCCAATCAAGATCCTCTTGCGCCGAACGATACGAAAGCGCTACTTGAGCAGATCGCGATGATCCGTTCGATCGAGTCAGACGACGAGCTCAAGGAAATCCTGACCTCGAACAACAACACTCTAGTCGGCATCGCGGACACGCTTGGAGCCCAGAGCACGCTTACCTCAGCGAGCTTGCTTGTTGGTCAGTTCGTGATTTCTTCCGAAAAAATCAATGGTGAACCTATTCGAGGCTTTGTCGATTCCGTGAGATTCAAGGATGGCCAGACTTTCCTGCGCTTGAATGACCTGTCGGGAAGCCCCATTGATGTTGATATCTCAACGATCCAAGAGGTCATCGATTCCTCTCTCATCGAGATTCGAGATCCGGATGGTGACGGCGGTGACGGCGGCGATGGTGGCGATGGCGATGGCGATGGCGATGGCGGCGATTCAGAGATTGATCCGGACGGAGACGCCGAAGAGATCCCTGGTGATTCCGGTCCAAACGCGGGCTAGTGATGGCGATCAACCCTGTCGACATGCTCAAGCGGCTCGGATCGGGCATACACCCAGACGGTTCAGCCTTGCGCCGTGCTCACCGACCAGTGGAGTCAATCGGCTTCACCGAGTTGCTCTCGCGTGCGAAGACCAACGACACGCGGGCTGAGCGTCCGATCCACTTCGAGTCTCCCGATCCAGATCCGGATGATTCAGAGAGCGACCCGCTCTCGTTTACGGATCACGAACTCCGTGAGATCGGGCGATTTGTGGATGCCGCGGAGATTGAAGGTATCGAGAGACTCGCTGTCATGGTGGGTGGGAGACTCGCTTTGGTCAGCGTGCACGATCGCGAGATCACGGAGGTGACCGACGACGCAGCGCATCGCTTGCTGGGCGGCGTCGGTGGGATCGCGGTGCTGCGTGAGGACACACTGGGCGACGAAATCCGTCTTGGGATCGAAGGACGACGGGCGGAGCTCGCAGGGCCGAGATTATGGTCGGCAAGGGATGCGTCGTTCTTGCCTGCCGGCGGGCGCACGAACGACACGGATTGAGCTCTCTTTGGCGTGAACACTCCGGGGCTGGGGTGGCACGGGGTTTGTGGAGTTCCACAACGGTTTCTTTGTTTCCCTTGTGAAGGAGTATCACCATGGCTTCTACCTCTGCGCTACTTTCAGGTCTTTCTGGTCTCAGCACGAATTCCAGACGACTCGAGGTCATCGGTAACAACATCTCAAACGCGGGAACAACGGCCTTCAAGTCGAATCGCCTGATGTTCAGCGCCGCTTTCAATCGAACATTTAGCCTGGGCACGACTCCCTCCGGAACCAGCGGAGGCACCAACCCAGGCCAGATCGGTCTCGGGTCAGCTTTATCAGGGACACAGAGAAACAATAGTAATGGCGCTCTGAACCAAACCGGAGTCGCGACCGACCTGGCAATCGAGGGTGAGGGTTTCTTCATCCTCGAATCACAGGGCGAGCGACGCTACACGCGTGACGGTGCATTCCAGCTCAATTCCTTGAACGAACTTGTCTCGGTTGCAGGGGCACGAGTCCAAGGGTACGCGATCGACGATAACTTCCAGATCGTTGAAGGAGATGTCGTCGGACTAACGATCCCGATCGGCTCTCTCTCGGTTGCAGAAGCAACAACCAGGGTCGTGATGTCGGGTAACCTGAACGTTCAGGAGTTGCTGCAAGGGGCGGAGACTCCTCAGGGTTCTCAAACAACATTTGGTCCGCTCGAAACCGCTGCTGCCACACCCGCGCTCACAACAAGCCTCCTGACCGCGCTCATAGCGCCGAACACACTGGTGGCGGGCGACACGATCACACTGAGCGGGGTCGAGCGAGGGAATAAAGGGGTTCCCGACGCAACCTTCACGGTGACCGCGACATCAACTGTCCAGAACCTCTTCGACTTCTTCCAGAACGCGCTCGGCATCGTTGATCAGGGCGGCCTCGTCGGTACCGACGTGAACGTTGGGAACAACGATGGTGGGATCGCGATCGATCCCGCGACAGGCGTCGTAACCGTCACTGGCAATGTCGGCACTTTCTCAGATCTCGATTTTTCGAGTGCCACGGTGACCACCACCGGTGGTGGTGCGTTCTCACCAACGTTTACTTCCACCCGGGAGGCGACCGGAGCCTCGGTTCGCACCACAGTGACGGTGTATGACTCGGTCGGCACTGCGATCCCTGTTGACATCACCGTTGCCGCCTACGGCGAAGACGGCAACGGCCACTATGCTCGCGTGTTTTTCCACGCTGATCGTGACACCGATCTCGGACTCGACCTCGAACAAGGCATCCGTGGTGCTGTTGGCGCGTACGGACCTCAGCTCCGGTTCGACAAC
>JBCDAP010000203.1:0-4552 GCA_039185335.1 Planctomycetota bacterium
GTTCAAACAAATGTCTTCCGAAACACAATGACCCGGCTGGCTTCGAATCTCGATCGCTTCCCGTGCCACGGCAAGGAATTGATCCCGTTCGCTCATGTAGACCTCAAACTGCTCCCTCTGCTCCGGACTGAAGAGATTGGCCTGGACGACGAGATGATCGACAGACTTCTGGCATTCTTCGATCTCATGATTGAGCGACTCAAGTGTCGATTCTTCACCGTCGTGCAGAAACGTTGCCAGTCCAGCAGTCACCAACAACAGATGCGCTTCTGCAGATGCCACGGTATGGGTCAGTTTCTTTCGCTCATTTGTCGGTTCAAGACCCTCTTCAATGCGCAGAATCTCTTCTAGCGCCAGGCGCATTTGCTCGCCATGCTTGACGGCCTGCTCCCGAAAGATCACATCAGCGGGATAGTCCGCTTCGGTGTGCGAAACGGACTCAATCCGATCCTGTGCGTCACGGAACTGCACCAGAACCGTCTTCAGATCCGAGATAACCTCACTCGTCTCGGCATCGCTCGAGTCGTGTGCAAGCTTCTCTATCTCTGCCACCCGTTCGTTGATGACATCCCATGCCTCACGACGTTCCTGGGCGAGTTCTTCTTGCCCAAGAATCATGTAACCGCGATGCATCGAGAGGACGTTGTGGATCTTCCCCTCCACCTGCAACGCCGCCTCGATGGTCGGCACCGCTTCGTCGATGATCGAGTCGGTCTTGGCATTCAGCCCATTGACCTTAAAAAACACAACACATGTGACCACGACCATCAGCGCAATGACAACACCGAAAGCCGAAGCAAATTGCTTAGCAAGAGAGAGGTTCATGTCTTCTACTCCGATCGATTTGGGACATCCCCAACCATGGGGAATCTTGTGCCCCCCTCAATCGGAGATACTTCTCGGAAGACGAATGACATTCCAGATTTGTGAAGCGCCGACAAACGGTTGTAGCGATGAGTAAAAGACCGCTTCATGCAACATAAAAACTTGCATCACATGAAAGCATGGTGAACCCTGAGACTGCTTACGGCATACCCGGATCCCATAAAACCACCGCAAAGAGCCTCTCCAGAGGCAAAGGAAACTCTGATACAGAATCGTTGGTCTGAGCTGCTCAAATCGTTCAGGCTCTGACTCTAGATATTGAACACGCATCTCACTTGCATGGATCGAGATGGGTTGATCCAACTTGATGTCATAGAGCTTGTAACCCCGGTTCGAATGTGCATGACCGCTTCTCCACCGCTCTACAACTTCTGCATCATCCAATTCAAAAACAAAGACGCCCCGTCTCCGGGGCGTTGAGCATTGCGTTTGATCTCAGTGATCAGTGGCCTGTTTCCTCTTTGAGCTTATCAGCAGCCTCGCCTGCAGCGTCGGCAGCCTGGTCCGCAGCATCAGCAGCCGCGCCGGCGGCACTGTTCGCGGCATCCTTCAATGAATCGCTCGTGCTCTTCTCTTCAGATTCACCGCAACCCGTCAAGGTCAAAGCACCGGCCGAGGCGAGCAATGCAACCATCATGAGCTTCTTCATCGTTCTGTCCTTTCGTATGTGGGTTCTCCCAGTGAAGTTATGAATGTACCACATGATTCGGATCCTTGTCACCCCGCTTTCAAGGCCCGCTATCATCTCAATCTGAGAGGCCCTGTGGCGGAATTGGCAGACGCAGCGGACTTAAAATCCGCTTTCTCGGAAGGGAAGTGTGGGTTCGAGTCCCACCAGGGCCATTTGCATGCATCATGTGTGCCATGATCACGCAAGCCTCGCTCTTCCATCCCGGGCCGTTCCGACTCGCCGAGGGGCCCGTTCTCATTGAGAGTTCCCTCTGGTGGGTTGATATCCCTGCAGGAACACTCCACAGTCTGAGTACCCAAAGCAACGAGCATCGATCTTGGCGGGTTTCGGAAGAACTCAGTGCCGCCCTCCCCACCACAGACCCGAACCGTTGGCTTGTGACAACAACCAACGACATCGCCGTCTTCCACCTTGAGACGAACTCACTCGACACCCTTCACACACCTGAACCCAAACTCGACACTCGTTTCAACGACGCCAAGGTCTCCCCCATCGGCTCGCTCTTCGCCGGCACCATGCACCGCGACTGCGAGCAGTCCATCGCACACCTCTACGAACTCACACCAGAGTTCGAACTACGCACTTGTCTTCAGGGCATCACTATCTCCAACGGACTCGGTTGGTCACCAGACAACAGCAGCATGTACTACATCGATACACCAACTGCTCGCCTCGAAGCCTTCGACGCGCGACAACCGATCAACGATTCCGCCGATCGACGCACCATCTTCGACTTTGCAAACATCGAAGGCCATCCCGACGGCCTCACAGTCGATGCCGACGGTATGATCTGGGTCGCACTCTACGCCGGTGCCCGGATCGTGCGCATCGACCCGCAACAGCACACCATCATCGATCAGGTTCACGTCGACGCACCGAACCCGACATCGTGCACGCTTTCGCACGGCCCCAACCCGAAGCTCTACATCACCACCGCCGCAACAGCTCAAACACCGGGACAGATCTTCCAAGCCACTGCCCCATCTCCCGGTCTCCCACCGACACGGTTCGCGGTTTAAGCCCGCGCCCCCTTGGTCTCAACCCGGCAGTTCTCGATGACGCCACCACGATGAACCACCAGCCGTGAGGCGCGGATCTCTCCTTGCACAATAGCGCCAGGCATCACTTCCACCAACCCCCTCGAAACCAACAGACCAGTAAATCGCCCCTCGATGCGAGCACCAGCACCGACCGTAAGTTCAGTCGCTACAAGGCGCCCTTTTGGCAGAACAAAGAGCGAGCCGCACGTTTTGATGGTCCCGATCTTCTGGCGTTTCTTCACCACGACATCCCCGATGTCCACGCCGCGGTAACAATGAGGACACATCGCGGTCAGAGCATTCTCGCCGACACGAAACCATTCGCCGCATCGATAGCAAGGCACCTCTTGGTGCCCGAGCGACGATGCCCTCTCTTCATCGCGCTGCCGTCCGTTCCTTTGTTTAGCCCTCGTCGCCATCGCTCTGTTCATCAGAGCTGAATCGCGAAAGCCTGGCCTGCGCCTCAGCAAGACGCTGTCTGGCGGTCTCGACACGGTCCGCAGAACCGTTCCGCGAAGCCGGCGCCTCGTGACGGTAGCTCGCCGAGCCATTCTCCTGCGGGACAACTTCGACCATCGCGGCCGACTTCTCCTTGCGTGCCTGACCCGCCGCCTCCGGACCGACCCGGCAATGACCCGAGAACGATGCTCCGTCTGCAACGATCATCCGCGGAGCCGTGACATCACCTTTCACCAGCGAATCAGCATTCATCCGCACCATCTCGTGCGCCACGATGTCACCCTCGACGCGCCCATCGATGATCACGCAAGACCCTTCGACCGACGCCTTGCACACCGCACCGTTCCCAACGTGCACTTCACCCTTCGCGGTGATCCGTCCCTCGAAAGAGCCGAGGATTCTCGCCGCGGTATCGAAGTGCATCTCACCCTTGATATGCGTGCCGGCACCGATGACCGTGATATCTGGTTCCACCGATCCGTTGTCGCCCTGGTAGTCGCTCATGATTCGCCTGTGTCCTCAGCGGCATCCATGCCGCCATGTGTCACGCCTTGCATCCATGTCCGCAACCCTGCGGACTCACCGCGTCTTGCACAAACATCGGCTCGGTCCATTCCTCCGCTTGCAAATTGAATCGGAGGAAACGCACCGCGCTCCGAACGCCCGAGCTTTCTAGTTTCCAAATCCAAGCTCACGCTCGATATGGTTCAGAATCATCAACTGACGATCATCATCACCGATGCCCGGAAGCCCGATCAAGACCGAGACCTTCGTGAAGTTCGCGGAATCTTGACGGACTTCGACCTTGATATCTTCGTTGCGAGCGGTCTTCGCGTTGACCACGCCGTAATCCACATCATCATCCGACGACACGATGTCGTAGCGAAGGCCTTCGAGCGCGCGAATCGATGCCTGATAGGCCTCGCGCACAGGAGCCGGGAAGTACGTTTCTGAGGACCGCACCGGCGTCAGATTCACGGGTGTCCCAGCAATCGTGCTCGACGAACATCCGACCATCGGCACCGTACCGCCCAGCAGGCAAACACCAAGGGCAACAGCAGCAAGAGATGTGCGCATAGAAAATCCTCCAGAATCAGCGTCTTGTTACGACTCAGTCATCGGCTCACACCGCCGCCCTCCGCCAATATCCACCAGAGCAGGCAAGAAAGCGTGAAACCGCCATCGATGACCCCATCGCGAACCGCCTGATCAACCCCCGCCCTGGGCATCAACACCACCTCGATATCCTCTGTTTCGTCCGGTGCTATCAGGCCTCCCAAAGCCGCATCTCGAGCAACAAAAACCTCCCCGTGGTTCGATTGCCGCTTCGGCGAAGGATGAAATCCCCCAATACGCTCGAACTGTTCCGCGATGTAACCGGTCTCCTCTCTCAATTCGCGCCGAGCCGCCTCTTCGAACGATTCCCCATCATCCACCCCGCCACCGGGCAGCGTCAGCATGCGTCGATCTACGCCGA
>JBCDAP010000204.1:0-4518 GCA_039185335.1 Planctomycetota bacterium
CGTACACCGCTCAGCCTCTCCTCGGCTTTGGAGCCCAAATCTGGCCCGATGATATGGGCGGTCGGCAGGCGTTCAGCGATCTTGGACTGAGTTGGATGCGCATGGCTTTCGGGCCGAACTGGGATGCGCTTCCTGCGCAGCCGCCCGTTGAGGCGACCTTCGAAGAGATGCTCGCCTACGTGACCAACAACTTCGATGGAGACTTTCCAGGTCGTCTGAGCGGCGCAGTTTCGACGATGCGATGGGCGGATGCGCAGGATGTCACGATCATCCTCAATCAGTTCAAGATTCCGGATGCCTGGCTCACCTTCAACGATCGGTTGCGCGAGAGCAACCTCGATGAATTCGCCGAGTACTGGGCGGCTGTTCTGACACTGTTCGATCGTCATGGTGTGCGTCCTGACTATGTGGAGTTGGCCAATGAGCCGAATGGCACATGGAACGGCCGGATCACACCGGCGCGCTACGCCGCGCTCGTCAAGGTTGCGCGCCAGCAACTCAATGACGCCGGTTTCTCGGATGTGGGTATCGTCGGACCTGGGCTCAGTGAGATGCGCCTCAACGATGACTACTTCAACGCGATGGATGTTGAGGCGGCTGCATCGATCGCTGCGTGGTCGACGCACACTTGGGATGACTGGGCCGAATGGGATGCTCGCTACGCTGTTTTTCAAGATGGAATGCATCGATTCGATCCCGATGCCATAAAGCCTGTCTTTGCGACGGAATACGCGACATCGATCGACAATTTCGCTGGGACCGTGCATGACGACAATGATGAGGGCGGCAGTAACCCTGCTTCCGAAACGCACGAGTACACCATAGAGGTGGCGCTCAATACGGTTCGTCTTCTGAACGCAGGCGTCGGGGCGCCGATCTACTGGCAAGCATCGGATCAGCCCTGGAGCGCAAGCACCTGGGGACTGCTCGATCAGTCGGATAACTACAGAGATGTGGCTAGTTCTCTCTTCCCAATACTCAAAGCCTCGGCGGATTCAACTGTGGTCCTGGAAAACACGAATCAGGATCAGAACGTTGCTGCGTTTGCGCATACTCCGAACGACAGCCTGGATCGGGTCACATTCGTCTCAGTCAACCGGGACACGGTTGTGCGTCCACGGAGCTTTGTGATCGAGAACGCGTTGGTCGAGTCGATCGGTGATGCCTGGCTCTACTCCGACAGCGGGCTCAGAAATGTCAGCCTGGATGTGCCGTTCGCAGAAGATGGATCGATTTCGATCAATCAGAAAGCCGGAAGCGTTTTCTCGGTCACGATTCATGTGAAAGAACCGGCTCCTTGTATGACGGATTTTGATCTCAACTCAACCACAGATTTCTTTGATGTGCTTGCGGTGACCGATCGAGCAGTCACGGAAGACGACTCGATTGACCGAGTCTCGCCTGCGGGAATCACCGCAGCCGATTTCTGGGTAGCACTCGACGCAATCCAGGAGGGATGTCCTTGATTCACTGTGTGTGCGACAGGCTCCCGCAGTGTGCGGAAAGCGTCTTAGCATGCACAGAAACACGTTTGTAGGAGACAGAGTTATGAAGTGTGTTGAATATCTTGCCTCGAGTGTCCTCTGCGTCGCGTTCTGCTCGGGTGCTTCGTCGAGGATTATCGAAGATTTTGAAGGGTATACGGATACGGCGGATCTGAACACAGCGGTCTTTGGTGTCCAACCAAACACCACCGTGACGCTCGATATGATCGCCGGCGTGGGCGATTCCGCGGGCCTGATCTTCGAAGGCGCGAACGGCAGCGATCCGTTCTTCAGTCAGTTCTCGCTCGATACAAACAACATCAGTCTCGATGGGATCGACTCGGTCAATTTCTCGGCACGCTTCGTAGGCGGATCCGGTGAGAATCTGATCACAGAACTAATCGATGAGTTCGGTGGTGTTGTCTCTAGAGCGGAGTTCGGGCGTACGCAGCTGCTTCCGACTGACTCTTTTTCCGAGCTCTCCGTCGACACAAGCTTTACCTCGCAGGCCTTCCACTCCATCCGCTTTTCATTCGGTGGGATCGACTTCGGAACGACTGCCGTTGTGATCGACAACATCTCCGCGATTCCTGCTCCAGGTGCTGGCGTGTTGGGTATCACGATTGTATGTGCCATGGTCCGTCGGCGACGGGCTTGATTGGAGAGCTACGCCGAGTGAGTAGAGGCCAAGCGAAGGGATCTCATAGAGAACAACATGCTTCGAGTTGAGGACTGAAGCGAATGCGATGAACGAGTTGGTAGCTAGTTCGATTGGTTCTCTGTTGTGTTTATTCCCTTTCGCTCGGTGGTCCAAGAGATTGTGCGTTTCTCTAGGCAGCACTCAATCGCCTCTCTTTGACTTGAATCGCCGGATAAAGCAGGCTCGGATCGCTTCGAACCGACATTCTACGCACGTGTATCTCGGGCAGAATCGCACCGTTCTGGGTGTATCGCACAGGCGTTTCGAGCGTGATTCCAGCTTCGGCCTCGCATGGCGTCAACGTATCATGAGCGGCATGTGGCCGCAGATGGTTATGCCAATGCTGGTACGCATCAAGACGTGCTTGGAGCGTTTCGGTTCTTGGGATGATCAAGCATCTCATCGCCCAGGCTCTGATGGATCTATTTACTCGCTCGACCTTGGCGTTGAGTTGCCAGTTCCGGAAGCTACACCGCGCGTGTTCGAGGCCACGGCGCTCCACTCTTCCCTTGAACCCATCTCTGAACTGACTGCCACGATCGGTGACGAGGAGCCGTGGGCAGATGCCGTGGGCGATCGCTACTTCGACCATTTTAACCAGATCGTTGGTGGTTGACCTTCGACTAAAGGCTTTGATCTCAATGATCTTGCGTGTGAATCCATCGAGGATCACCGCAATCTCGAACTTCAGCCAGAGCACGCGAAGTTCGGTCATGTCGAGATCCCAGACTTGATGTGGTTCAGTCGGGTGTTGAATACTTGGAGGCGCTTTGGTCTTGCGTTGCGGCTCTGGTGTGCGTGGTTTGCAGGCTTGTTCTTGAAGCATGCGCTGCACCGAAGATCGGCTGATCTGGATTCCAGCACGAACGATGTGGCGAGCGATCGTGCGTGTGCCGAACTCGGGTTCAGGGCACAACCGACGCATCTCTTGAACAAGCCAGCGGACAGATTCATGCAGCTTGTTCCAAGGAGGACTTCCGATTCTCTTCTCGCCTTTGATCTCTTCATCAAGCTGGTCGATCCACTTCCGAATGGTGTTCGGGTGGACCACGAATCGCTCTGCTGTCTTCTTGATCGACCAGTTCCGCATCGCCATCAATTTGAGGATCATGCCCTTGGTCTCCGGGGAGTAGTGGGGGCGCTGCTTGGGCGGGATTCGTTGACGCATGGTGCGAAAGACTTCGAGTTCGCGCTCAAGGAGCTTCGTCTCCGCAAAGTGCTGATCGCGTGTGCCGAGCAATGTGACAACGCCGGGGACATGATCGAGGGTTCTCGCTCGCGCTTCCATGTAGGCGGCCATGAAGAGGTTGGCGATCACGATGGCTGTTTGCAACGCGGTCGGGGTTGCAAAGCTCACAGAACAGACTCACTTGCTCGATTTCAACTCTCTCGAAGGCATCCACCTAATGCTTTATCAATGAGCGGTTTACTGCGGACTGAAACTTCAAAAACAAGGCCATATCAACTCGTCGAGGGAGGTGGCAATCTCCTGAGCCACCCAGTGAAGGGTGCAGAAAGGGAAACAAGCCTGAAAGCCGCATGATGTTCGTCGATTCCGATCAATTGAAAACGCCGCTTGAAGGCGGCGCGAGAGACTCTTCGACGTACTGGGGATCGGCCTCCGCTGCATCACAACAAACAGGAGCTCTTGGCCGTGAGAGAAACGCTGAATCCGCCAATTCTAGGGCGTTTCAGTGATTCACTTTCCCCATGCCGGTATTGACGCTATGCTTCGCTAAAAGGGGCTCGCACACGCCCCTGAGGAGTTGAACAAATGATGATGCTTTCTCGCACAGTGGCCCTCGCTGCTGTTGGGTCTGTTGTTTGTGGCCAGTCCGCTGCGGTCGGTCTCGAGATCTTTATCCCGCTGCTGTCCAACGAAACGCCACCCGAACTGTACTACCTCTTCGGCTCAGCGCCGGCACCGCCTGTCCTTGCTGGTGCGCGGACAAATATGCCCGTCGTGTTCGACGAAGGTGTTGCCATCCAGGATCCGGTCGATCCCAACTTCGCCTCGCCGTTCGCGAGCGTGATCAGCTCGGTGGATTCCAACAACGGAGCTGCGAAGACGCGTTACTTCGCGCCCGCCATCACAGACGCCACCTTTGGGCTCGATTACTCGAATGGCGAGCAGCTCAACATCGAGGGCGATGCCACGGTCAGTATCGAGCTGTTTGACAACGTCGCTACCGGCGGTGGCGGAGGTAGCATGCAGAGTGCCATTGACCTCGGCATCGTCACCTTGTCCTTTGGCAACAGCGCCCTCATCAGCTCCGGTTTGCTCGACTCAGGCTTCACCGGTGGGCTTACGATCTCGTTCAGCTTTGCCTTCGA
>JBCDAP010000205.1:0-4508 GCA_039185335.1 Planctomycetota bacterium
CGAAGGATTGCGCGATAAAAACCACGGGCGTATTCGCAGGCACGCGCAAGCTCGGCACGCGAAACATCACGAGCTTCACCATGACGCTGACGCGGTGTACGCTTTCGCTCGGTGAGCGGAGTGAGCTCGACATTTGCTCGGCGGGCGAGAAGCTCCAGCGCCTCGCGAAACTCGATCGAGTGATACTGCATCGTGAAATCGAAGGCGTTCCCCCCTGCTCCGCACGCGAAGCAGTGAAACATCTGCTTGTGAGGAACCACATACATCGAAGGCGTGCGATCATCGTGGAACGGGCAGAGGCCCAGATACTCGCGCCCTTTGGGCTTCAACTGGACGTGCTCAGCGACGAGATCGACAATGTCGGTTGCTGCGAGCACTTTCTCTCGATCGCCGCTATCCATTCTGAGCCCCATGACCAGACCGGTCGCTACAGCAATTCGCGCTCGCGTGCGAAGTGTCAGTGTTTGAGGGGATGGCGCAACGACAGCGTTTAATAACGCAACCTCGCTATCGGCTAGAGGAATACAAACAAAATCATTCGACGATCGCCGCTGCTACGTCATAACGCCAACGCGTTTGACACGACTTTCGAGACATGTTGTCGCGAGCAGTGCTTCTGGGTGGGCTCGGGCCTCAAAATCTTGCTTGAGGTACCCGCGAGAGAGGATTCAGCACGCTCTATACATGAAAACTGTATAACTCTCGGCCCAATGGTCAAACCGAAGGCACGAAAGAGAGGACAAACCATCGACTTTAGATTGATTCCAAATCCCTTTTGGAGCCTGATATGGCAATTTTGATCCTTTTTGATCTTGATGGCACTCTGCTCAAGACGCTCGGAACGGGCATTCGCGCGATTGGGATGGCCGGGCGAGAATTGGTCGGAGACCATTTCAACGAACATGCCGTGGATTACGCAGGGCGGCTTGATCCCAACATCATCGTCGAATTGCTTCAGATTCACGATGTTGATGCGAGCGAGGAATCGGTCCAACGATTTCGAGATGGCTATTGCATGTCCCTCGAACTCGCTCTCCAGGAGGGCGGCCCCTCAGAAGCATGCCCAGGGGTGTTTGAGCTGCTCGATCGCCTCGAGATGTTCGAGGAAGTCACGCTCGGCTTGGTCACAGGGAACTACCCTGAAACAGGAACACTGAAATTGGCCGCTGCTGGAATCGATGTTGATCGATTCCCGATCCGAGGGTGGGCCTCAGAATCGCCCAACACTCCTCCCGTGCGAGAGGATCTCCCGGCGTTCGCTATGAAACGTTTCACCGAAGTAAGTGGTTTTCCTATTCAGGGGAATCAGGTCATTGTGATCGGAGATACACCTGCTGACATTCGCTGCGCCCGCGCGAATGGGTGCAGGGCACTCGCTGTCGCGACCGGTCCGATCACGCGCCAGGTGCTGGAATCGCACGATCCCGATCTCGTCGTGGACGATTTATCCAAGACGGAGGAACTCCTGAAATGGATGCTGGAGGAGGATCGCTCCGCGAGCTTTATGTCGTGTGATGATGCTGATTGAGGGAGCCGCAGGATGGGCAGATGATGCCGGCTTCGCAGGGCTCCTCGTTTTCGATCGATGAACCGCAGGAATAGCACCGGTGAACAGCGAGATTCCGGGTCGCATGATTCACCCCGACGGTGACAGCCGCGACTGTTGCGCCGACGATCAACCAGCTTGGAGGTGACAGTGTGATGGCCACGATAACTGCAGCGGCAGGAATCCCTACGACAAGGGTGAAAAAGCGGAGCCTCATCTTGCCAAACCATGTCCGAGTGCGGGCGGTGAGATCACGCTTTGTGGTTGGCATCCAAGAGCTCCTGGGCTCGTTGTGAGACAAAGCTGCATCATAGCCCAGCAGGCGTCGCAGCGTTTATCCTAATGATCGGTACCGATCGAGGATGTCCTTGAGACGATGTGGCTTTGGGATGTCCGCCATTTGGATCTCGATATCGTCCTGCCCTGCGCTCGAAATACCGATCCGTCCAACCCCCATGATGCGGTCAACCACTCCCTGGTGGACCTGAACGTTCCGGATGTGATCGATGAGGACCTCATCGGTCGACTTGGAAAGGAGCCCGCGGTGCTCGGTGACACGCTTGTTGGTCACCGAGAGCGACATAGAAAGGGTTGTGGTGATCCACCAATAGGCAAGCGTGCCCCAGCAAAGGAGTGCGAGGACGAGGAACACCCAGAACGCGATCAGCCAGTTGGTGTCGAGGCTGACAAAGAAACCGATCAGCAGGAAAGCGGCGACTGGGAGGACCATGAGCAGGATCCCTGAGAAGGGACGCCCTTTCCAGCAACTTGGACGGACCTTGACGACGCGCATTTCGGGCCCTTCGTCGGGCGGGAGCGAGTCCAGAAATTCATCGGTGTTGGCGGCTTTTTTGAGAGGGATAAATTCTCCTTCGGAGACACCATCATGGTTTGTGTTGTCCTCGGACATAGGCTCCTCCTGGGTCGCGCTACCCTCTTGTTGGTGAATGGCACCGCTCCATTCCGCAATCAGGATACCCTCGTTACGATTCGGCCATGGCGATCTGTTTGGCTATCTCGGCATGCAATCCTGGAGGCGAGGCGGGGAACGCAGAAGTTGCTCTGGTCGAATCAGGGCGGGCTCTCGGGATATGCCGGCTTGAGCCCACATCCCGACATGATGACGCCCTGCTGCCGGCGATCGAGAAAGTGATGGATGATGCAGAGCTGAGTGTCAGCGGACTCGATCAGATCGTGGTGACGCTCGGCCCTGGGGGGTTCTCCGCAACTCGGATCGCGGTGACCACAGCGGCTTGTCTCGCAGAATCGCACAGCATCAGTTTGCTGGGTGTGCCAACATCGCTTGCTCTGGCGGTCGGCACAGGGAAACGAGAAGATCTTGATCAAGAGGAGGGCCTCGTTGTGCTCGCGTGGAAGCGCCAGACTGCATGGGTGCAGCGGGTTGTCCTTGGCCGGGACGCGACGACACGAGGAGAAGCTGAGGTTCTGACACTCGATAGCATCGGAGAACGATGCAAAGCGGAGAAAGAACTACACGTGGTGATCGATCCGGCTTGTGCGCGCGAGATCAACGCACTGAGCCAACGAGATCGTGTTTGGTCTCCTGTGTTCAGCGCGGTGGCAGCGGCCCGTGCGAGCGAGCTTGTTGATGCGGTCGATCCGGAAGAACTCCTGCCGATCTACCCGCGAGAGCCCGAAGCGGTGCGGAAGTGGCGAGAACGAGCCACGACATCCTGAGCTTCATTCACACGGTCTGCGTATCACGCTGGCGGGCAGCTTCGAGGATCTCGGCTGTTCCTGACATCCCGATTCGAGTAACCCCTAGTTCTTTGACCCGAAGAGCATCTTCGAGGGTCTTGATGCCGCCCGACGCCTTGACCTGAACGCGATCCCCGGCGTGCTCGCGCATCAATTGCAGATCATGATCGGTGGCGCCAGAAGAAGCAAAGCCCGTTGAAGTCTTCACCCAATCTACGTTGAGTTCGGTGCAGATCTCACAGAGCCGGGCCTTCTGGCGATCGGTGAGGTATGCGTTCTCAAAGATGACCTTGATCTTCGCGCCGGCATCATGAATGGGCTCGGTCATGGCCTTGATGTCGTCGTACACCTTGGTCCAGTGCATGGAGACGACCCATGGGATGTTGACAACGACGTCAAGTTCGTCGGCTCCGTCTTTGAGTGCTTGGTGAACCTCAGCCACTTTGACGGCGGTTGTGTTGACGCCGTGCGGGAAGCCGATGACGGTGCTGGCTTTGACTGGAGATTCTTGCAAAAGCTCTGCGGCCTGTTTCAGAGCGAAGGGCATGATGCAGACCGAAGCAACATTGAGGTCGCAAGCGAGCTGGATGCCTGTGTCGAGTTCCTCTTCGGTGAGAGAAGGCTTAAGAAGGGCGTGATCTATCATGGCGGCGAGGGTGTCAGCAAGCATTTGTGACCTCTGGGTTTGTGGCAGATTGTTCTGGGAGATCCTCACCTTAGCGGGTGCGGCGCCTTGTATGTGAAGATTGTGTTATGACGCCCGGCCGGGCCGTCAATCGTGAGCTCAACGAGTGAAAACTGTGGATGATAAGGATAGTGTACGCCCAGTCTTCAGAGAGCTTCGAGAGGAATGGTGTTCATCATGAGACGGTGCGGTTTTACGCTGATTGAATTGCTTGTCGTGGTTGCGATCATCGGCTTGCTGATCGGTTTGTTGGTGCCGGCCTTGTCACGATCCAAGGAGATCGCTCAAGAAATCGAGTGCCAGTCGAACATGCGCCAGATCGCGGTCGCCACTCTGGCCTATAGCGTCGACAATGATTCCTACATGTGTTCTGGCCCTTACGACAATCGCCAACGTCGCGGCTACGGTGCCATTGATGAGCAGGGCTGGCTGGCTGACATGGTAAACGGTGGGTACATCAAGCCGAGCGAGTACCTATGCCCAACCAACTTGGCGAGATACAGCCAGAACAAGGCGGACCTTACCAGAATCAACGAAGAGGCATGGAAGGTCTTTACA
>JBCDAP010000206.1:0-4504 GCA_039185335.1 Planctomycetota bacterium
CCAAGGAGTTGGTATCGGCGCGCGGACGGATCGAGATCAAAAAGCGGACGGGATGCCGCCCTGGATCGGTCTCGTTTCACAAATCGAGGACGCGAGCCCCCAGGATCGAGGCACGGATGAGGGGTATGATCCGAGCTTGTGGCCAAGCAACCAGCACATCGCTACAGCGACTCAGAACGCGGCGAACGCCTCCAGAGGGTGATGGCGGAGGCTGGGGTCGCCTCGAGACGCGCCTGCGAGCAGCTGATCGAAGCCGGCGAGGTGGAGGTCAACGGAGAGCTCGTCGCATCTCTGCCCGCATGGGTCGACCCTGAACACGACCGCATCACGGTCCGTGGAAAGGCCATCGCCGACAAAGAGCGGCCGGTCTACGTCATGCTCTACAAGCCCAAGGGCACCCTCTGTACCATGGACGACCCAGAAGAGCGACGAACCGTTGCTGACCTCGTAGATCACCCAGCGGTCTCCAGGCTGTACCCGGTTGGAAGGCTGGACTACGACACGCTCGGGTTGCTGCTCATGACGAATGATGGGGCTCTGGCGAATCAGCTCACCCACCCGAGGTACGGGGTGGAAAAAACATACCGAGCGATCGCCAAGGGCACACTGGGCGAAGAACAGGTGAACGAGCTTTCGGAAGGGATGTACATCGCCGATCGGCGAGACGGGCGAACGCTTGGAGGGGTGCGTACGGCTCCGATCAAACTCGAGATCGTTCGGCGCGAGCCCGGACGGCTGCATCTCGATGTGACACTTAAAGAAGGGCGGAACCGCGAAGTTCGGCGCGTCCTTGCAAAGGTCGGCCTGAGCGTCAAAAAACTGACACGGGTGAAGATGGGGCCGCTGGAACTCAAGGGACTCGCGGTGGGCGAATGGCGTGAACTCTCGAACGCCGAGCGGAATCTGCTGAAACGCGCGGTCCGGGTCGGAACAGCAAGCTCAAGACGCCGACGCGATCGCCGCGGCGGTCCGAGAGGCGGACGATCATGAGCGAGGAGCACAAGGAAGAGAAGATCGGTGTCCCCGCCAGAGTCCGACGCTCAATGGTGCGCCTGGCCTACGGGATCACACACCCTGACGAAGAGCTGACCCGCCTGCAGCGATATGTGCGGTATTGGTACGAGCTCGCAAACCATTCGGGGAAACAGCTCGGGCGAAACAACGCTCCATTGATGGCGGCGGCTTTGGCGTACCGCACACTGTTCTCGCTCGTACCGGTGATGGTGCTGTCGCTGCTGGTTCTGCAGTCGTTCGTCAAAGAAGAGCAAGTCCAGAGCATTCTGGAGCGTTTGTTTGAGTTCGTCGAACTCGATGAGATCACGGTGCAAGCACAAGGAGATGACTTCGGCGAGAGCGCACAGCCGAATCCCGCGGAGATCTCGCTCACCGCCGACGGGACACGTGCCGGGACCGGTGAGAATCTTCAGGGCAGAGCCGACACTGCGAACACCCACACTTCTCTGACCGACTGGATCGAGCGGTTCGTTGAAAAACAGATGCAAGCGGTCCAAGAAATCAGCTTTGGCTCGATCGCGGTGGTCGGTGTCTTCGTGTTCATCTACGCAGCGATCAGCCTCTTTCTGCAGATCGAGGGTTCATTCAACACGATCTATCAGTCGGTGCAGCGCCGGAGCTTCGGTGTGCGGATCGTGTACTCATGGTTCGCGATGACGCTCGGATCGATCGCGGTGGCCGCTTCGATCCTGATGACGAGCGGATACGGGGAATCGCTCGCGGAGTTCGTGCCGGAAGCACTCGCTGCGTCGGTCTCGATGGGAACGCAGCTCGGCATCGCTTGGCTGTTGTTCTTTGGTGCATACCGGCTGGTGCCGAGCGCCCGGGTCACGCTGCAGGCCGCGGCCATCGGAGCGCTGGTCGCAGCCGTCCTCTTCCAGATCGGAAAGATGGGGCTGGTCTTCTTTGTACGGTTCGGTACAGGACAGCAAGTCCGTGTGTACGGCTCGCTCGCAATCCTTCCCCTATCGCTGCTCTGGCTGTACGTGACCTGGCTGATCGTGCTCTTCGGACTTCAGATCTCGCACTCGTTCCAGACCCTCAAGTCGGACGACTTCTGGTTGCGGCTGAAGCAGCCCTCGCACCGCCTAGTTGACCCATTGGCGGCTGTGGCGATGCTGAGAGAGCTCGCACAGTCGTTCGCGCGCGGAGAAACCCCGACAAATGAAGACCTGTCGGCGTCGCTCGAACTTCCAACGGAAACGATCGCCGGCGTGATGACCGCGATGGAAGAAGGCGGACTGGTACACCGCGTGTATTCCAAAAAAGCGAAATCCCGAGACGAAGACCCCGATGCGTACGCCCTCGCGAAGCCCGCGGAGAGCATCGCGGTCGCGGAAGCACTCGACCTGCTCCACGAACGCGAACGCGGGAAGGCCAAGCTCCCCGGCTCTGTACGCCTTGTCCGTGATCGAGAGCGAGCGGCACTCGATGGATTGATGTTGTCTGATCTGAATGATGGGCGCGAGAAAGGTGCGTGATGATCGAACTCGGTGCGAGTGATGGAACCCTGGACCAGGCCAAAATCCTGACCGCGAGCGTGGGCAATACGACCACTGCATTCGCTGTCTTCGAGGGACTAAAAGCGAACGAGCCCAGCATTGTCGGGAATGACGATCCCGTCGAAATCGCAAAGCGTATCTCGGACTAGGCGAAGCGGGCAGACGCGGTCGTCGTGCTGGCGAGCGTGAACCGAGAAGTAAGCGATCTGGTCACCGCTCGCATCGAGGGCGCCGCGGTAACGGTGTTTCAGATCGGGAAGGATGTGCCGGTCCCGATCGAACGAGCACTCGATGAGAACACGAAACCCGGCGACGACCGACTCCTCGTCGCTCTCGCGGCCTACGAAGGACTGCAGCAAGCGTGCGTGGTCGTTGATGCGGGAACGGCGGTGACGGTTGACTTTGTCGACGGAGAAGGAACTTTCCAAGGCGGAGCGATCGCGCCGGGGCTCCGGATGATGCTGGGCGCACTCCACGAAGGAACCGATGCATTGCCGGCCTTAGAACTGGTCGGCAAACTCCCAAAGGAACCATTCGGCAAACGCACAGGAGACGCGATGCAGCTGGGTTGCATCGCGTCAGTCCAAGGTCTTGTCCGCCATCTTGCCGAGCGATACGCGGTGGCCTACGACGCTTACCCCTTGATCGTGGCGACAGGCGGAGATGCCGAATTGCTGTTCGGGAATGATGAGTTGATCGACCGGATCGTGCCTGACCTGGCATTGCGTGGAATCGCGATCGCTTGCCAGAAAGCGTTGGCATCTCAAGCGGATAACGGCTAATGGACGCGAGGTGGCGACTCGCATCAGGAGGAGGAGCAATCGGTGTCTTCGACCTGGTCGGAGAGCCTGCTCAGATACGAAGCTCGCTCGCCTTGCTCGGCGGGAACAAACACCGAGCGGGCGATGTTTGGCTGGCGGATCTCTTCGGGATTGACCAGGGTGTCGTCGCCTGGGTCGACGAAGAGCATGTGCAACTGATGCCGCACGGCGGGGTCGCCGTCCTCACTGGGATCGCCGAACAACTCGAAGAATTCGCAACCGAAGTCTCAGAAGAGACTCCGTGGGAGATGTTCCCAGAAGCCCAGGATCAGATCGAAGCATGCATGCTGGCAGCGATCAGCCAATCAGCCAGCCCGCGCGCACTCGATGTGATCGCAACTCACGCTGATCGATGGCGCAACGGCGCAGACGAAATGCCGCACGATGATCAACAAGTGCTGAGCAGGCTAGTGGAGCCCCCACTCGTCGTGGCTGTCGGAGCTCCGAACATCGGAAAGAGCTCGCTGCTGAACGCACTTGCGGGACGAACAGTCGCAATCGCAGGCAACGAAGCGGGGACAACTCGAGATCGAGTGGGAGCCGTGCTCACGCTGGACGGGCTTACCGTTCGCTGGTTGGATTTGCCAGGTTTCGGGTCGACGGAATCGTCGATCGATCGTGCGGCAATCAACGCTGGTCTCACAGCAGCATCTCACGCCGATCTTGTGATTCACTGCCTCAATGAACGCGGAGAGGGTGCAGATCTGCCCGAAGAGTTGGCAGCCCTAGAGATGGTCAGCGCCGTACTCCGGGGCGACCTGCAAAGCATGCCCCCAACCAAGAAACAATCATCACGTCGGCAAGACACAACGAAGGGCTCCACGAACTCGCGAACGAGATACGAGAGCGCCTCCTGCCAGAGCGGGTGCTTACCGCGCCCGGGTGTTGGAAGTTCCACCCGATCCTGGGGTAACGAACGTCTTTATCGAATCAGCCCGAACTCGGATGGGTCATCGCGATGCCAACCGCGGCGGCCGCAAGGCCAACAACCACTGAGGCAGCGAGGTAGGCAAACGCCTCCCACGCCTTGCCGTGCTGGTAGAGACGAACCGCGTCCACGGCAAAGGTGGAGTATGTGGTGAAGGCGCCCAGAAGTCCGACCGTCACAAAGTGATGCCAGTGACCAGGATCGGCATCTCGGGCAAGCAAGTGGCCTGTCAATATTCC
>JBCDAP010000207.1:0-4493 GCA_039185335.1 Planctomycetota bacterium
CGGCCAAGAAGACCCGCGGCGGGCTGATGGGGATCTGCTTCTTGGACGAGCCAGCCGGTGCCCGCTTCAGCGGCTACGACGCGGTCATCTGGTCGGGCGTCGCCCGAGCGGCTCGCGCGCACAAGCTCGACCTCGCGACCGTGGACATCCGCGATATGGTGCCGGGCGATTCCATCGGCTCGTTCCTCCGTTCGCGGTCGATCGAAGGCCTGGTACTCCGTGTCGACAACCACACGCGCGACATGGCCGTCGAGATCGCCGGACACGGCATCCCTGTTGTCGTTGTCGCCGAGATGATTGAGGCTCCGGGGCTCGGGTACGTCTATTGCAACTCGAAAACGCAGAGCTACGCTGCGGTCGAGCACCTGATACACCTGGGACACCAACGAATTGCGGTTGCGGTCAACTCGGTGTTCGATCGTGATCACCAGGACCGCCTTGAGGCCTACCGCGAAGCGCTCGCCACATACGGTCTCGAAGCCGACCCTGACCTAGAGTTCCGCCTGCACGCGGATTTCGACGGTGGCGCAGCCGCGGTGTCGCGGTTCATGAGCCTACCGAAACCCCCCACTGCGATTTTCTTCACCGATCCTAATGCGACGGTCGGCGCGATCCGTCGGACACTTGAGCTTGGTATCAAGGTCCCTGAAGAGCTTTCGATCGTCGGTGTGGATGACGAGGCATCGCGGCACACAACCTACCCGAAGTACACAGCGGTCTGTCAGTCCGCTTCGGACATTGGCATGGCCGCAGGGCGATGGCTTGCCCGGACCATCATCTCGGGGCAAGGCTGCCCCGACGAGATGATCAAACTCGAACAACAAGCGTTCTTTGAAGTGAATTACACCACTGCACCACCCTGCAAGCCCGTCCGGGTTTTGCCCAACGGCAATCGGCTCTCGGTCGACACCGGCGACGAAGAGCCAGCGAACTGACCGAAAGGATGCACGAGATGGAACGCACAACGCACTCAGCGCATAGCTTCGGGGTTCGTCGATCCGGCTTCACGCTGATCGAACTGCTCGTGGTGGTGGCGATCATCGGCCTCTTGATCGGGCTGCTACTCCCAGCACTCGGCGCAGCACGCAGCACAACCCAGGATGTCGCGTGTCTCTCCAATATGCGGCAACAGATGATCTCCAAGCTGAGTCTGGCGTCCGACTTCGGCGATCGCATGCCTTTCGCAGCCTCACAAACGAGCGACAAGGAAGACATCGAAAGCCTGTACTACGCCCCATGGATCCAAGATCTGATGATCGACGAGCTCGATTCGGGCAACTTCGGCGAAGGCAGATTCAGCCTGATCTACCGGTGTCCGCGCGTCACCTCCGGATCATCGATCGACTTCCTCGGCGACAGGCCAGGCGTCCGCGTTGCCTCCGACACACGCCTGTTCGATATCACGAACCACTACCGATACAACGTCTACGGCACGATCGATCGCGACCGTCTCGATCTTGAGATCCAATCCTCAGGAGGCACCGTCCGCTGGAGTTCCGCCAACGGATTGCTCGACCCGAACTTCCCCGGCCCTGACTACGACTTCGACTCCGCAACGATCTTTAATTTCGACAACATACTCAACCGCTACGGGACCCGTCTCATCCGTGCCGTCAATCCATCTGAAGCGGTCGTGTCGTTCGACTTCGTACATCCCGACTGGGAGCGGTCCGAATTCCCGCACCGCGGTGGGCTGAACATCGCGCATCTCGACGGGCGTGCGCAGGGCCTTGATTACGACGAGTACATCCGCCTTAACCCGGGCGTTGATCAGCAGGAGCAGGACAACATCTTCCTGCGGTACGGCTGGACCGATCGCCAGATCGATGAGGAGGACCTGCTAGCGACAGGCGGTTGAAATGGCTTGCCTCGAGCCGGGAAAACCGGCCTGGGGTGACTTGAATCTGTACCCGAGCAATCGCGATCCGCTGGTGGCGTTTCGCTGGTGTTCGGTCGAATTTTGCCCCCTGGGTGACGGGCGGCAAGGGCTAGGAGAACTGAGTTATGCGAACTCGTCACACCTTTGTGTCCTGCGCGGCCCTGATCGCGTTCGCTGGGGTCGGACAGGCCCAGAACCTCGTGAGCAACCCGCTCTTTGCCGATACCGGTAACGACGGCCAGTTCGGCGACAGCTGGACAGCGGTTGGCAGCGCCGCTTTCGCGTCGTTCGCGGGCAGCTTGGGATCCGGCGCCGCGACGGACACTAGCCCCGATGCGCTGACTTTCGACGGTGCAGCCGTTTTTCCCGCGAACAGCCTGCCCAACATCGGGAACGTCTCGCAGGGCGACATCGCGGTCACGCCGGGTGAGACCTATGAGTTCTCGCTGCAGTTCCAAAGCTCGGGTGGTTTCGTCGCTGACGTGACGATCGCGATCGAGTTCCGCGATTCCGAAGACAACCAGCTCGCGCTGATCGAAGAGACGGTTGACTCAGGGCGCATCGCGTCATCTAGCCGTGCGCGTGTGCGAGCGCAAGCCCCGGGCGACGCTACGACCGCGATGGTGAGCGTGTCGTATGCCGACGCGACGGGCGACCCAGGCGCTCGGGCGGAGATCACCGAGGCACTGTTAGCGATGGTAGACGCCGCGAACCTGCTCTCGAACCCGACTTTCGAGGATAAGATCGGGCTCACCGCGCTCGCAGCAGGCGAGGGCATCTTCTTCCAGAGCGGCACAGGCTGGGACGACGACCCGAGCTTCGACACGGGATTCATGGACTTCTTCTCGTTCGAACCCGGCAACGGTCACATCACGTTCTTCGGTGACCGTCTCGATCGTGCAGGCGAAGTCTTCCAGCGTGGCATCCCAGCGGTGCCGGGCGAGGAGTACCAGTTCCGTGTCGCCACGAATTTCGAGTCCACCTACCAATTCGAGGACTCCATCTCAGACTTCGCCGACACGTTCTTCTCTCTCGATTTCTACGGCCCTGATGACACCACGCTCATCCAGTCCGTTGGCTACGAGTTGACCGGTGAAGGATCCATCGGTGGCGCGTACTTCAATACGGTCGGTGTCGTGGCGATTGCTCCCGAGGGCGCGGCCTTCGTGCGCCCGCGCCTCGCTTTCGATGTTGATCCGCTGGCCCCGGTCGGTCCCGGCGGCGGCCAGGGCGCCACGTTCGATGCCGCGGTGCTCAACGTGAACACCGCCACGACCAACCGTCTGGTGAACCCCGGCATGCTCGACCTCGCGAGCCCTGTCGATTTCTTCGCCGATCACTGGAACATCTTCAACGGCACGTTCAACTTCGGAAACGACCCTGTCAACTTCTTCCCTTTCCAGACACCCAACCATGCCTTCTTTGACGCCGCTGACCCCAACAACGCAGACGGCGGGGTTTTCCAGCAGGGCATCCCCACCCTTGCGGGCGAAACCTACACCCTCTATGCGCACATCAGCACCGAAGGCGGGGTCGTCCAGGGCGAGGGGGCCGTCTCGCTCTTCGTTTCTCTTGAGTTCTATGACGAGAGCGACGGCAGGATCGGCACCGGCAATCTCGCCACGGATGTCCCCCCACTAGCGGTCACGAAGCTCCCGGTGCAAACCATCAACTCGATCGGGTATCAGCGCTTCGAAGTGACAGTAACCGCCCCCGCCGGCGCCGTCTTCATGCGTCCGGTGATCGGTTGGGAGGGAGGCCCAATCCCAAACAACCCCAACGAAGGCGAAGCCATCCTGATCGATGACGTTGTGCTCCAACTCGATTCGACCGACATCGGCTTTAACCCGGGCTTTGAGGACCTCTTCGAGGATGGCTCTTTCGGCGACGGGTGGCAGACATTCGGCGCCGCCAACTTCGACAATTTCTTTCCCAATGGCAATCCTGGTCATGTCATCTTCTTCGGCGACATCGCGAGCAACGAGGGCGGCATCTTCCTCCAGGACATCGGTGCCGAACCAGGCAAGACATACTTCATTCGTGCCGACTTCCAGGCCGAAGAAAACTACGATGCCTTGACTCAGCTGAGCATCGAGTTCCGTGCCGACGAGTCGAGTGACCCCATCGAGGCACTCCTTTTCGAGATCACCGAACAACCAGGCGAAGGCTATAAGCGTGTGTATGGTTCGGCGGTCGCCCCCGCTGGTGCAGGAGTTGTGCGCCCGCTCGCTCGTTTCGAGGCGGCCTCCGGAGCGGCGGACTCGCTTGAATCCGCGACGATCGACAACTTCTTCGTCTTCGACCCGGTCGATTTCGACGAAGACGGCGATGTCGACGCGAGTGACGTCAACGCTTTTATCGATCCCCAGTCCCCAGACGAAAGGCTCGATCTCGTGGCCCCCTCAGGCCAGGACTTCTTCGATATTGCTGCATTCCAGAACGCGATTTGATCGCGCGTCTCAAACAAGCTTACCTGCAGGTACGCGGCTTCGGGTCTGGCGGCTCGGAGCCGTCTTTCTATCAAGCGAGCGTGTGACGTGTTCGCTCCATGTCTAGGGGTACACTGATGTCTTCACTGCGCATCCTGATCACGTTGGCCTTGTCGCTCTGCTGC
>JBCDAP010000208.1:0-4492 GCA_039185335.1 Planctomycetota bacterium
CGGCTCGCCTTCGCATGCAACGGATGGCGAAGCCCGCGACAGACAAGCGGACTTTTGAGCTGATCTCCATCGCGTGCGCAGCGCTGGAGGGCTGTGAGCTCTGCGTTCAGAATCATGAGCATGCGCTGATCGAAGCCGGGGCTTCGGAAGACCAGGTTCATGACGCTGTGCGTATCGCTGCGGTGGTCTCAGGTTTCGTTGTTTCGTTGGCTTTGCCCCAGCTGGCCACCGCCTGACGCGACTGTCTTTGCCGGCGCGTTCTTTTTGCCTTTGGCTCGATCGGGCATAGGCGGGTTGCTCTGCCGATGAGTGACTTCGGAGAGGAGGTCGGCGATCGCCTCGTCCTCTCGGAGTTCGTTGATGGTGATGGCCCACCGGTGGCGCCAGTTGTTGTGTTCTGTCATCGTGCCGGGAACGTTCTGCCAGCGTGTCTCTCCCCAGAGATCTTCGGCGTTGATCAGAAGGATGTGGGCCGGGCTCGAGGCGAGGCGTGCGGTGAGCGCCTGCATGATGGTTTCAGCATCCACGTCTTCTTCGGGATCGAGAAGGCCGATCGCGGCGAGGTATGAGCCGAGCGATTCGGTGAGGCGTGTGCGTTCTTGATCTTTTTTGGACACCTCTTGCTTGTGGGTGAGATCAAGGTCGACGAGATCCAAGATGTCCTTGCCGTTCCACCATGAATGGAAAGGAGGCATGTCATGCGTGTTGAGACTCGCGACGCATCGAACAGGGACATCGGAGATGGAGGCTTTCGCGTTGTTGCGTGCGAAGAGTTGAGCGATGTACATCGAACCGTAGGCGTGATCGACAAGAGCGTTGTTGACCTCTTGCGGAACCATGCCGAGGTTCTCGCCGATGAGCTGGCATTGCTCGCGATGACTCTCGATGTTGAGGACGGCGAATTGCTCGGCTTGGGCGTAGGAGATGTACACGCCGTGTGTTGGATCGAGTCCGCGTGGTGTGACATAGAGGCGGTGGACGCCCATGACATGATCGAGTCGGAGATAGTCGGCTTGAGCCATGAACGACCGGGCGGATTCGATCAGGCAGGCGTAGCCGGTTTCGCGGAGGCGCTCGGGGTGAACCGCCGGGAGTCCCCATGATTGCCCGTGATCGAACATCGCGTCAGGCGGGGCTCCGACGGTTAGGTCGAGCTCGTAGACCGATCGATGTGCCCAGGTGTCGTAGCCTCCTGAGGTAACACCGAGCGGGAGATCGAGGTACATGAAGCCGCCTGCTTCGCGGAAACGCGTGGCGATCTCGTCGAGCTGGCGGCGGAATGCGTACTGAGCGTAGAGGTGCGTGCGATAGGCGGGTGATTCGCGGAGTGATTCGTCGAGATCTGGAGAGCTCCACGCGGTCCAGCCTGCTTGTTCACGCTCGAACTGGGCGCGGAACAGTGCGTACTCCTCCATGTCGCCCATTTGTTCGATGAAGGCCTGGTAGCTCGCAGACTGATGCCCTCCTTGCTCGAAGAAGCAGTTCGCGAGTGCATCGAGGACCGGTCTGCGCAATGCGTACTGGCGTTCCCAGTCCACAGTGTCGGTTTGGCGAAGTTCTTGCACTTCCTTATGCCATGCCTCGTTTTCGACGATCGCGCGGGCTTGCTCGCAATTCGTGTATTCGTCAGTCGCGACCGGATCGATCATCAGTTCCGAGAAGTAACGCTTTGAGATGGGGGCGTAGGGGCTGGGATCGATGGGCTTGGTCAGGCGGCTTGCGACGAGGGGAAGGGTGCCGAGGATCTTTCCGCCTCGCTCGAACATCACGTCAGCAACCGAGCGAAGATCGGTCAGGTCGCCCATGCCGGTGTCGCGATCGGAGCGGATGGCGTACGTGGGTGCGAAGAGCCCCCACATGCGTTCTGTTTGAGCGTGCTCGTGTTCGTAGCCGTGGCGTGGTGCGCGGAGGAAGAGTGCCTGAGCGTTTTTTCCGTCACGTGTGACTTGGAGTGTGTGGTATCCGATGGGAACATCGCCTGGGATATCGAACACCGCGATGGGGCAGCGCCCGCCCTCGGGCGCTCGCCGCTTCATTTTTTTTGCCTGAGTGAGGTCGGCGGTCCAGGCGATAACCTCTCCGCCTTCGGTGGTGAGTTGGCAATCAACCGCGTCGGAGTTGGCGTGGTCGTCGCGCACAAATGCGAGCGCAGGCCGATCTGCCCAGCTGACCAGGACCGGTTCGAGCCAGCGTTCTTTGAGTTGATCGGCAAGGTTGTCTGCGGCCTCTTCGATCTCGTTGGCTTGGGCTGTTTCTGGATCGATGGTGATCCGGCTGCCGCAGAGGATCCGTATCACGGTGGCGAGGCCCTGGTCGGAGGCTCGGATCTCGTTCTCTCCGTCTGTGTACGACGGCATGACTCCGACGAGCTTGCCGAGACGTTCGAGGGCGACCCGTTTCGGATCGGGTTTGATCATTGATGTCTCGGTCTTCGTTTTCGGCACGGTGTCCAACCCCGAGGCGTGAGGAAGGCGGTAGTGTAGGCGAACTCCCCCTTCTTGAGCGTTTTTCTTATTCGGGGATTGTGATCGGTCCTTCCAGGAATCCGAATTCGGCCCATCTCGAAGGCGGGACTTCTTCTCCGGCGGGGAGTTGGATGCCTGGAAAAGATCCGAGTGGGCCTCCGGAAGCGATCATTTTGGGATTGAGCTGTATGCCTGCTGCTTCAAGCACCGATCGCATAGCAGAGTTCGAATTCGGGCCGAGCAGCTGATAACGAACGAGGAAAAGGCGATCGCGCTGGAGGAAGAGGGCTTGTTTGGCGGAGAGTTCGAATCGTTGCTCGAGGCGATCTTGGGCGAGGCGTTCGATCGGTGGGCGGAGGATGGAAGCGCGATCGAGTCGTACCAAGCGGTTGACTTTTTGGGGGTCGCTCGGGGGGACGTACCCGCGACGGAGTCTCGATTCGGTGTACTCGACGCGGCCGCTCAGCTCGGTGATTGGTTCGGGACAGTCGAGGTCGAGGTAGAGATGGCGCCCTCGCCCGGCGACCACCCAGGAACGCAGCTCGGCTGTGCAAGGAGGCAAAGGCGGTGCCGAATCCTCGTGTTTTTGGACGGATGGTGAACCTGAGCACGAGATTGTGGCCAACCAGATACCTCCTCCGAGCATCGCTATGCCGAGCCATGATGCGAGCTTTCGTGACATGGGGTGATGGTAGCTGACGCGTCGGCGTATCCTTGGTCCATGGCCAAGAGCGTGTACGAGCCCGATGATCCGTTGTTGATGCCTTTGGGCGATCATCTCGAAGACCTTCGCCGACGGCTGATCCTCGGGTTGCTCGTGCCGATCCCGATCTTCGTGCTGTGTCTGGTCTTTGGTGGACAGCTGGTGAGTTTTCTCACGCAGCCGGTGATCGACTCGCTGACCGCTGCGAATCAGCCGTCCCGTTTGCTTGCGACTTCTCCGCTGGAGACCTTCGGAGCCTATCTGAAGGTCGCGACGGTGGTCACGATCTTGGTGTCTTTCCCGTGGCTGATCTACCAGCTGTGGTTGTTCATTGCTCCGGGGTTGCACCGTGCCGAGAAGCGGTTCGTGCGTGTGCTCGTACCCATGTCGGCGGTTCTGACGCTGGCAGGATCTGCGTTCCTGTACTACGTGCTTCTTCCCGTTTCGTTGTTCTTCTTGATCACTTTCGGCACGTTGCTTGTTCAGACCTCGCCTGCGAAGGCGCCGCTCCCCGAAGATGTCGTGCTGCCGGCGATTCCGGTGCTCGAGGCAGACCCGACCGAAGCACCGAGTGGTTCGTATTGGCTTAACGAGAAGCTGAACGAGTTGCGGTTTCAGATTGGGGAGGACACGGTTGGTATCCCGCTGCGCGCCGGGGGGGTGATCGCGCAGGAGTACCGTATGGGGGTTTACATCAGCATCGTGTTTACGTTGGGGTTGGTGTTTACGATCGCTTTTCAGTTGCCGGTCGTGATGCTGCTGCTGCATTGGGTGGGGATTCTTGAGCCGCGGGATATCACGCCCTATCGGAAGCAGGCGGTTATGGCGTGCACGGTTCTTGGTGCGGTGCTGACGCCGCAGGATCCGTGGTCGATGATCGCGATGGGCTTTGCGCTGTACCTGCTGTTTGAGTCGGGCGTCATTCTGATGAGGTTGCTGCCGGCGTCGAGGGTTGCCAAGGGCTTTGCGACCGACGGCGATGAGGGCGATGAGTGATGGCTGTTGCCGAGGCAACCCAGCATGACATGCGAGCGATGGACCTTGCGCTGACGATCGCCGAGCGAGCGGCATCGCTTGATGAGGTGCCGGTGGGCGCGGTGGTCTATGACACAAGGACAGGCGAGGTGCTAACGAAGGCTCACAACGAGGTCGAGCAAAGAGGCGATGCGACGGCGCATGCTGAGCTCGTCGCGATCTGTCGGGCGATGGAGTCGATCGAGGGCAAACGCCTGACGGGGTACTCGCTCGCGGTGACACTCGAGCCGTGCTGTATGTGTGCCGGCGCGATCGTGCACGCGCGGCTGGATCGCCTGGTGTACGGGGC
>JBCDAP010000209.1:0-4468 GCA_039185335.1 Planctomycetota bacterium
CGTGAGAGAGGGCTCTGATGTGGAGACTTATGCTCCTATTGGCTACCACAATACTATCATTGAGAATAGAGGGCCATCTGCTAATAGTCATCTCACAGGCGGTCATCACGGTTCCTGCGTACTTCAACGATTCGCAGCGTCAGGCGACTAAGAACGCTGGCGAGATCGCGGGTCTGAAGGTTGAGCGCATCATCAACGAGCCGACGGCGGCGGCCCTCGCTTACGGGCTCGAAAAGAAAGCCAACGAGAAAATCGCTGTCTTCGACTTCGGTGGCGGTACGTTCGATGTCTCGATTCTCGACGTCGGCGATGGTGTCTTTGAGGTGCTCTCCACCAACGGTGACACACAGCTCGGCGGTGATGACATCGATGAGGTTCTGATCGACTACATCGCGGAAGAGTTCCGCAAGGCTGAAGGCATCGACATTCGTAACGATGCGATGGCACTCCAGCGTCTGAAGGAAGCGGCGGAGAAGGCCAAGAAAGAACTGTCGACGGCGCAGGAGGCTTCGATCAATCTGCCGTTTATCACAGCCGACCAGTCAGGGCCGAAGCACCTAACGCAAACCGTGTCCCGCGCGAAGTTCGAATCGCTTATCGAGGGCATCCTGAAGCGTCTGCGTACGCCTTGTGAAGCGGCGATCAAGGACGCGAAGCTCTCCGCTTCGGACATCGACGAGATCGTGCTCGTTGGTGGCTCGACGCGTATCCCCTCCGTCCAAACGATGTGCCAGGAAGTCTTCGGCAAGGAGCCCAACCGGTCGATCAACCCGGACGAGGTTGTGGCGCTCGGTGCTGCGATCCAGGGTGGTGTGCTGCAGGGCGATGTGAAGGACGTGCTGCTGCTGGATGTCACGCCGCTCTCGCTTGGCGTTGAGACGATGGGTGGTGTCATGACGAAGCTGATCGAGCGGAACACCACGATCCCGACGTCGAAGGCCGAGACCTTCTCGACGGCTGCGGACAATCAGCCTTCGGTCGAGATCCACGTCCTGCAGGGCGAGCGTGAGTTCGCTTCGGACAACCGCACGCTGGGACGCTTTACGCTTGAAGGCATCGCTCCCGCGCCGCGTGGCATGCCGCAGATCGAGGTTGAGTTCAAGCTTGATGCGAACGGCATCTTGAACGTCTCTGCAAAGGACAAGGCGACCGGCAAGTCGCAGAACATCACGATCGAAGGCTCGTCCGGCCTTGATGAGGCTGACATTGAGAAGATGAAGCGTGATGCTGAGGCGAACGCCGAGGCGGACAAGACGCGTCGTGAACTGGTTGATCTGCGGAACAAGGCGGAATCGATGGTTCACCAGACTCGCAAATCGCTTGAAGAGCATGGCGAGAAGGTTTCGCCCGAAGTCCGCGGCAAGATCGAATCCGCGATCTCTTCGGTCGAAGCGAAGGTCAAGGAAGACAACAAGGAAGCTTTGCAGGCGGCGGTGACCGAGCTCGAGCAATCGACGATGGAGCTCGGGAAGATCATCTACGAGGAAGCCGCCCAGCAAGCCCAGAGCGACGAGGCAGCTCCTGATGGCGATGATGACAATATCGATGACGATGTCGTTGATGTCGAGGCCCGCGTCCAAGACGACGATGCGCCGAAGAGCTAGATCTCGCTCTCAAACTTTGATTCCTGAAAAGGCGCGATTGGCACCGATCGCGCCTTGTTTCTTAATATGATTAATGAGATCCCTTAAAGAAGTAGTGCGTTCTTGCACAAATCCCCTAATTTTCCCTGATAGTAAAGGTCCCAGAATATCGGGAGCTAAGCCTTATTTCTGTGACTTTTCAGCGCAATCTTTGCAATAAAACCCCAGCTCAGGGCACTCCACGGGCGTTCCGTTGAAGAAATTTTACCTATTTACTCGCATTATTAGCGGTTGAAAGCCGAACTACGGTATTATCTTGCATAGGAGTGCGTGTTCCTCCTGGACGCAAAGACTTCACGAGACTCTCTCTCCTCCAGCGTGCCGCTTTCTCATCGGGAGCGGCACGCTTTTTCGTTTTGGATGCTTTTTTGTGGTTCTTCCCTCGGAGCACTGGCAGCAAGCTGCCAGTGGCACGCACAGAGGCGTCGCAAGACGTTCTAAGCTCCCTCCAACGCCCTTCCATGATCACGGCTAGGGAACATCCGTTTGGTCATTCGGCGGATGGCGGGTGCCATAAGGGCGATACCAAGCACGGCGGCACTGAACACGCGAACAAAATCGGGGATGAAGTCTGCGTGTGCGCCAACATCGTCCGCGATTGCGAACCACGATGTTGGGAGGAGTGCATCGACGATCAAGCCGGCGGCGATGCTGGTTGCTCCGACACTAAGCATGACAAGAGCGGCGCTTCGTGCGCCGAGTTCTTGTTTGAGCACGCCGAAGGAAGCGATGTTGGTTGCGGGGCCTGCGAGGAGGAACACAAGAACTGTGCCTGGGCTCATTCCTGAGGCGAGCAGCGCGGCGGCCATGGGCGTCGAACCTGCGGCACAGATGTACATGGGAACAGCGATCGCCAAGACAACGAGCATGCCAAGCGGGCCTTGCCCGTATGTTTCGATGAAATCGCTTGGCACGAAAGCCAGGATGGCGGCGGCAACCAGCAGGCCTATCGCGAGCCAGCCTCCGATCTCGGTCAGCACCTCGCCGAAGGCGTATCGGATCGAACGCTCGATGACCGAGCCGTTCTTTGCGGGCTCGTGCGTGTGGTCTTCCGATGTGCAACACGAATCGTTCTGATTCGACGCACAACAAGGCTTAACAGTGAGAGAGTTCGATTGCTTTCGTTCGGAGCCTGCGAGTTCGACGAGGAAACCTGTGGCGATTGCGGTCAGTGTTGCAGTAACGACACGCAGCGCGGTGAAGGGGAGTCCCATGAGGGCGTAGGAGAGTGCGATGGAATCGACGCCGTTCTCGGGTGTGGAGACCAGGAAGCCTGTGGTGGCGCCTCGGCGAGCACCAGATCGATGGAGCGAGACGGCGGCGGGAAGGACAGAACAGGAGCAGAGCGGGAGCGGAACCCCAACGACAGCCGCACGGATAATTGAAGTCCAGCGTCCGGTTCCAAGGATGCTTGTCAGCGTTTTCTTTGGGAGGAGGACGCCGATGATGCCCGCCATGATGAGCCCGAGCAGAAGGAAAGGTGCAGACTCAAGTGTGAGCTGTGCGAAGGCGGCTGCGAAATCGCCCAGAGCATCGAGGAGGCGGTCGATCATGTGAATAGCGTAGGTGTTGAATTCGTTTCTGCCGAATTGAGAGCGAACTCTCGTCAGTGGTCACTCAGATGTGCTGGTGAGTCGGAGCGATTTATGACCGCTCGCGGGTGAGCATGCCGATACCATCGATTCATGTCTCTGCCGCCTTCGTCCCTGCGCCCGCCTTCAACGACCGCTCTGTCTGATTATTGGACCGGGCGAAAGATCCTGTTTGTCGGTATCGGCGGCGTTGGTATGTCGGGGCTCGCACGATTGGCTCGATCTCGTGGCGCGATTGTTTCGGGCTCTGATCGTATTCCTACGATCATCACGGAAGGCTTGATCGCGGAAGGGATCTCGGTGTCGTTTGATCAGGATGGCGGGGAGCTTCCTGAGGGGACGGAGCTGGTGATTCACTCTGCGGCGATCCCCGCAGATCATCCCGAATTGCTAGCCGCACAATCGGCTTCGATCGAGACACAGACCTACGCGCAGGCGCTGGGCTCGGCGATGCTGGGGCGGACGGGTGTCGCTGTGGCAGGAACGCACGGGAAATCGACGACAACAGCGATGCTGGGCGTGGCATTGAAGCACAGCGGGCTTGATCCTTCTGCGATCGTTGGCGCGGCGTGCCAACAACTCAACGACGATGACCACGCTCCTTCGGGTTTTCGCCTCGGATCGGCAACGATCCCTCAGGGGCCGCTGGCCGGTGAGCCCGGGCTAATTCTCGCGGAAGCGTGCGAGTTTCAGCGATCATTTCATAACCTCCGCCCGACGCTCGCAGCGATCACATCGGTCGAGGCGGATCATCTGGATATCTACGGCTCGCTCGATGCGGTCGTGCAAGCCTTCTGCGAGTTCGCGCGTCTTCTCCCCGAAGCAAAGCGCGGTGGACGTTTGCTGATCAATCATGAGGGGGCGCACCGGCGTGAGGTCACGGCAGGTGTAAGCTGCGATGTGCGCACGATCGGATTTGCTCCGACGGCGGATTATCACATTTCTGTTGAACTCGGCGGGGGTGCCCAGCGGATCGAGATCGCGGAGGGTCGGCATCGCTTGTGCGGCTTCGATCTGAATCTGCCCGGCGAGCACATGGCGTTCGATGCGGCTACCGCTGCTGTTCTCGCAACGTGGTGCGGTGCGGATCCGTACTTGGTCGGCGAAGCGTTGAGCAATTTTCAAGGCGTCGACCGGCGGATGCAGTTCCGTGGTGAGCTGCGCGGCAAGGGATGGGACGAATCTTCGCCCGGCGTACGCCTTTACGACGACTACGGGCACCACCCGACCGAG
>JBCDAP010000210.1:0-4459 GCA_039185335.1 Planctomycetota bacterium
CCGCGACGGAACAATTCCTCATTCTCATATCGCATGTCGAACCGTCCGAAATTAAAACCTGCCACCTCGCGGGCGATCTCATCGACCCGGTCTTCGAGTTCCTTCGACATCAGGTGCGCCCCATCCCGGAACATGCACCCCTGCGCATGATTGCCGGCTTCAGATAAACGAAGCTTTTCTCCGTCAGGCAAAACCTCGGTGAGACGATCCGCAAATCGCTCATGAAACACGCTCTGCTGCACGCGCGTTCGTCGATTCGACCAAATCAGCTCCTCGATCGTTCGCTCCCCATCTCCCTCAATGAACTGGAACTCCTTGTGCGTAATCGAGAAAATCCGCCCCCGCTCCTCGCCCGGCATGCGCACATAGAACACGCCCGCTTCGCTCGGCCCGGGGTGATACTCCTGCAACTGAACATCAACATCAACGTCTTCGAAATACGCTTCAAACTCGCCCGCCGCCGTGATCTTCTTCACCCCCACTCCGCGCTGAGCAGCGTCGGGCTTCGCAATCAACGGGTATCCACCAACCTGGTCCGCCAGTTCCTTGGCAAGCACAACGCGTTTGGCTTCATCGTCCGATGCCTCAACCTTGACCGCTTGCAGCACCCAACGCTCGGGGAGAGATTGCACAATCGCATGCTTCGACTCACCGATCACCCCGCCATCGCGCATCCCAGGGTTCGCAAGTGTCCAGACCATCAATGATCGATGGCGCAACGCCAGTATCGCGATCCAGCCGACAACCGGGATGTAGAAGATCCACCCAGGCCAGAACTCATGGTTCATGATCTTGCACCAACGCGCCGCCAGCATCTGTCTCCCGCGATGCGTCACGGACTCCATCGCGACCCGAGTCACAACGACGACAAATATGATCGCCAAGATCACCGCGACCGGCCCGAGCTTCAACCAGTCGGCAAGCTCACCAAACGCGATCCAACTCGCCGCTGCCAACAACACCACCAACGGTGTCCAAATTAACGCCGCGATCGCAGTCCAAAACGCAAAGTTACCCGCACCGGCCCGCGCCACCCCCGCCGCGAGATACAAGGGCAAACGCGAACCCGGAATACACCGGCTCACCATGATCGCCGTACCCGCACGCCGGTTGAACCACTCCCCCAGCGAATCGATCGAACGCGTCGGCAACCAAGCACGCACCGGTTTGTAATCGAGCGCACGACGACCCACGATCCGCCCAATCAAATACAAACCCATGTCGCCCAGAAAGATACCCACCCAACAACCAACGATCCCCACAAAACCATCGATCGTCCCCTCGGCAACCAACACGCCCGTCCCAACGGCAGTGCCATCTTCAGAAACCAGCGTCGCCGCCGCGATGATCCACATCTGCAACCACGGGCTAATGTCCCGCGTAATGTTGTCGATCGGTAGATCCGTCGCCCCCCTCGCTCGCTCCTCGGAAAGATCAAACGCTCGTCGCTCTGCAACAAAACCAGCACGATCGACACGATCAACAAACTCTATAAAGTGCTCAGCGAGCATCGTGGCACTTTCCGCCTCAAACAACGCGAAGTGCGTTGTCTCGAGCATCACGAGCTCAGAATGCTCAACAATGTCGTGGTGCGCCTCCGCGACCCATGGATGCACCAGAAAGTCACCGCGTCCATGCAGAACAAGCAGCGGGGTTTCCATCTCCTCGAGCGCTGCACGATACGGGCGTTGATCGTTATCCAGAAAGTTCCTTGTAAACGCGAGCCGCTCCGAACGCCCCGGCAACCTGCCAAAGTGCGGGATCAACTCAGGGACAACCGCCAGAGCGGCATGCCCAAGCATGTACTTCATCTGCTCGAAGTAATAATCACCCGATCCTTCGCCCTCTTGAATCCCGATCGCACCGAACATCGTGATCGAAGCGAGACGCTCAGGTGCCAGCCGGTCCATCTCAATGCACACCCCGCCGCCCATCGAAAAACCGAACGCATGCACACGTTCGATCCCGAGATGATCCAGCAGGTCCAACACGTAACGCGCATGGGCTCTGTTCGAATAATCCGGCACATCCTTCGATGAGTGCCCAAAGCCTGGAAGATCAACCGAGATCACACGGCGTGAGTCATCAACAAGTGTCTCAAAGATGCCAAAGTTGGAAAGATCCCCAGGCGATCCGTGCAAGAGCAGAATCGGCAAATACTCAGAATCGGCAAACTCTGCGCGGCGATCGCGATACGCGAAACGAACCGGGTCATGCCCTTCTTCGAAGCCCTCGCGGGTGTAAGCAGCGGTCTCGATCGCCTCAATCCCTGCCGGAAGCGGAGCCAGTTCCTCACCCTTGATCGTGACAGCAATCGCAGAAGCCAAACATGCAAACGCGTAAAGCCCTAACAGCATCAACAGGATGCCCCGAACTCGCGTTCGCTTTTTCTTCACATCAAAGCCCCGGGTGACTCGAAAGAGGATCCGAGATGCTTCACAACCGTCTCCGCATCAGCCATAGGCGAGCCGGGATGGTATCTCAGCACAGCGCCCTCAGATGACACCTCGACCACTGTGTAACTCACGGTCGCTGCATCCGCTCGATCCATGTTCACAGAAAGCTCCGGACGATCTACCCACCGATGCGCATGGAACACGTCCTGATCCGCGGCTTTCAATCCGAACTCTCGATTGAACAACTCACGCCGCGGACCTTCTACGAAATGGTCCCCTAGCCCCGATGACGTCATGAAGAAAGGCAAGTCTTCGTGGGCGAAATACTCAGTCGTCAAATCCTGACCACTGCTGCGCATCACAGCGCCTGTGCCATCTGCTGAAAACACAACAAGACGGAACGGACGGTAGTCCTTTGGATCAACGGCACGCAACAGGCCAATCGAATCACTGGCCGAGTTCCCCTCAATCGCACGCATGACCAATTCACCCCGTGACTTGGGAGCCAACGGAGGTGCCTCACGGAGGTTCAGGTTCAAAATCGTGACCACGACTCCGTGTTCGTTCACCGCAATCCACGTCCCTCCACCAGCAGGGTCAATCGGCGCGATACACCGCGTCGAACCAGCTGAAAGAATCTTGGGTAACTCCGCAAGCGGACGTGATTTCAACTCGTCACGATTGCATGCGAGACGGTAGCCGTCGTGGTGCGAAATGAGGGTAACGGTGCACATCGCTCGAAAATGGCACCGAATTCAGGACTGCGATGCCCGATACGCAAGAGTCGAAGGCGCAACACCAAACCCTTCAGGGAGTGGCACCCCAGACGCATGAGCGATCGCAGCGATAATCGCGTTGTGGTGGACTGTGTGAGAGAAGACGAAGGCAAGCTCACGAGCAAGCGTTGAAGGAACACCAACCGGCTCGTCTGTCGCGCTCAACGCCGTGCGCACCAGAACGGGTCGGGCAAGCGAAGCAACAGCGATATCCCTAAGGCGAGCAATAAAGTCCTCAAGAGCACCAAGAGCAGCGTTGACATCGGTCTCGATCACTGTGCCTCGAACACGAGCGTCATAGTCGATGACATCGCCCGAAACGCCTGTCTCCCACGCAAAGAGGTGATCAAGCGAATGCCGCATGTGAGCACCGATCGACCCAACCGCAGTTGATTCGGGAGCAGCGTTGTATTGCTCGTTGGACAGCGAGATCAGGAACCCCCGAAGCTGCTCAGCAAGAGCCAGCAAAGGAACGGTGCTAACCGGCCCGGAGAGGGCGATGGCGGGGTTGTTTGAGCAATCCATGCAAAGGCATCCGTGGAGGGTATTTGTGTGGGTCTAAATCTAAAGATAGTGAATACTTGGCCAGAAAGCGACCAAGTTTGACTGGGGAACTCCCGAGTATCAACACTCACCTCAACCAGATCATTCTTAGTGCTAGCGACGCAGCGAGAGATCTTGGTCTGGAATGCGACCAAAAATAAAAACAGCCCCGAGCGAGAGGCCCGGGGCTGCCGTATATCGAGAGCAACTGAGCACGCTTCACACCATGTCACCATGATGTTGTCCGCCGGGATGGATGCTCTGCAGAGACACCCGATCGACGAATGAGATTGAGCTGACGATCCGGCTGGAGATTGCTCTCCGATGAGAGGGGTTTTCTTCTATCCCGCAACATACGGGGCAAGAAGTCTCTCACGCTGACCGGTCTAAGGAATCCCTTAGAAAGGAGGTGATCCAGCCGCAGGTTCTCCTACGGCTACCTTGTTACGACTTAGTCCCAGTCACCGAGCTCGCCGTGGGCACCATTGAAATATGGCGACTTCGGGCGCTCCCAGCTTCCATGACTTGACGGGCGGTGTGTACAAGGCTCAGGAACGTATTCACCGCGGCAATGCTGATCCGCGATTACTAGCGATTCCGGCTTCATGCAGGCGAGTTGCTGCCTGCAATCCGAACTGGCGCGTGGTTTTTGCGATTTGCTCCATCTCGCGATCTCGCATCGCTCTGTCCATACCATTGTAGCACGTTTGCAACCCTAGGCGTAAGGGCCATGAGGACTTGACG
>JBCDAP010000211.1:0-4450 GCA_039185335.1 Planctomycetota bacterium
CCCAGATTCCCCGAACAGTACTTTCGCGGCTGCGTGCGCCATTTCCAACTTATCGGAATCCCTTACTCCGCACACTTACTGCCATCCTTCCGCTCCCTACCCCATGACCAGGCGGCTCGAAAGATGATCTCCCTCTACCGCGATTCGATCGCCTACTCATTAGCGAAACTATTAGGGGCACCAAACTTCTCGCTTACGGGATATTAGGCAAATTTCTCTTTGCAATTCTAGACAGCGAGCCGGATCACTAGCTCGTGAACGAGATGCACAGACTGCGCCTTAAGCCCGAGTGCAAAGCTCACATTGCCATAAATATTGCTTGAGTCAGAATCCCAATCGACGGGTCCCTCGGTTTAACAACTCATTTACGAGCAAGCATGCTAGCCGCACGAACCACAGCCGCTACCTAAGACCAATGCGTGGCTGCAAACCATCCAACTCACTCGTTGATTCTGGTTGACTCTTTCTTACCAAATCTGCTGTTCCCTAAAAAATCCATTCGCTCGGCTTCGGCTCTACGCCGAGTTGCTGACAAGAATCCCATTGCATATCACTGCATCAACATGGCTGCCGCCGAACTCGTACCCCATTTGGCGTTCGTCCTTGTGCCGCAGAAGGACAAGGTCGGCACGCTTGCCCATCTGGATGCCCCTCATATCGTCAAAGCCCATGAGTACCGAGCCATTGATTGTTGCCGCGCTGATCGCTTCTGCAGCGGTTATGCCGAGATAACGCACCGCGAGCGCAATCGCCATGGGCATGGACAGGCATGGTGCAGAACCGGGATTGCAGTTGGTCGCGATCGCGAGCGCCCCTCCTGCGTCTACAAACCGGCGTCCATCCGCGTAGCGCCCGTCAACATGGAAACCAGAGCACGGCAGCATCACACCCATCGTTTGAGATTGTGCTAAGCGTTCGAGCGCATCCGGTGATGTTGCCTCCAGGTGATCGACTGAAGTTGCACCAAGGCTCACTGCTCTGTCCAGCATACCGAGCTCGTTGAATTGATCTGCATGGATGCGGATCGGGTGACCCAACTTGCAGGCTGCTTCAAATAGTCTCAGCGTCTCTTCAAGCGTCCACGCGCCTTCTTCGCAGTACGCGTCGATCGTGGAATCCGGGAACTCGTCATGCACTGCGGGAAGTGTCTCTTTGATCGTGCGATCGACAAAACGAGAATCTTTAGGGTCTTTGGCGTGCCCGATGCATGCGGTCATCCGAATCCGCCCAGGCCAATGCTTTGCTGCGTCCGCGATCGCCCTGAGCATCTTCAACTCATGCTCGGTCGATAACCCGTAGCCGGACTTCACCTCGCAGACAGTAGTGCCCTCACGCAACATCGCGAATAGTCGCTCAAGCAATGACTTCGAGAGCTCTTCCTGTGAAGCCTCTCGGACCGCCCGCACTGTCGACATGATGCCGCCACCGGATTGCAGGATCTCCAGGTAGGTTGCGCCGCTTTGCTTGAGCTCCCATTCATCGAGGCGATCGCCGGTGTAGCAGGCGTGTGTGTGACAGTCGACAAATGCCGGCATGAGCACGCGCGCATCCGCTTTGATGACCTGCGCACCATCAGGCACTTCGAGCGACTGTCCAACAGTGTCTATCTTGCCGCCACGGATCAGCACATCGGTGCTATCCACAGGTGATAATTCTGCTAGCTCGGTAGCGCGCCGTGGGGCAGCGCCGTTGGCGAGTGTTAAAACGCGTGCATTCTTGATGAGAAGATCTGGGGTCACGTCGAGCGTTCCGTGTAAGCGTGGAGGAAGCAGAGCAGAAGATGAGCCGCCAAACGTGCGGTGTGACCAGACGGATCATTCGGTGGTGAGAGTTCCATGATGTCAAAGCAGCGGACACGCGGGTTCCGCCCCGCAGTTGCGACCCAGCGTTCCGCGATCGTCGGCGTCCAACCACATGGATTCAGAGCGCTAACACCCGGCGCACAAGCCTGGTCAAGGACATCCATATCAAATGAAACGAAGGTTTCGCGATCGGGCCACGGTGCTTCCGGCTTATCCTGCGAGATCAAACCGCCGTGAGACCGAAACCACTCTACATGATCGTGTGTGTTGGCAAGCGGTTGGAAGCCGACGATGGTAAGAGCATCTGCGACGCTTGTCTCAATCAACTTCCGGAAGGGCATGCCAGAGCCGGGTGTCTCCCTCACATCAAGGTGAGGATCGAAGTACACCCCGTGCCACGGCGTCGTGGTTGCACCTTTGGCTGCGCCCCTGACAAACGGGAATGTCAGGTCGTGACCGCCTCCGATCCCGATGGGAAACAGGCCGGCTGCAACAACTGCTTGCACCGCCTCTGTCACATGAGAATGTGTTTGCTCAAGATTTCCAGGAACAACGGCAACATCACCGGCGTCGTAGACAATTGGCCAGTCCCACCCTCCTGGCTTGGCTACCCCGTAACGTGACAACGCCGCTCGGATCGCGTTTGGCCCTTCAGCGGCGCCGGGACGACCATTGTTGAGCTTCACGCCGGTATCGTCGGGGATGCCGATGAGTGCGACCTGGCATCCGCTCGGTTCATTACGCCGGATGCTCGATGCAAAGCGTGATGGAAGAATCTTGTCGGGCCACTGCCCTGGGTGCATGTGCGGGAATGTCATGGGTATTGTGTGAGTAAAAAACAGGTGCTCTGTTGCGCAAAAGGTTATCCGATATGGGGAAGAACGTTGTGGGCTTGACCGCAAGCGATTGCTTCTTCGTAACCAGCGTCGGCATGGCGAAAGATACCCATCGCTGGATCGTTGCGGAGAACACGCGCCAACCGCTCCGCTGCTTCTGGCGTACCGTCCGCGACAATCACTTGGCCTGCGTGCTGGCTGAACCCGATGCCCACCCCCCCACCATGATGGAAGCTCGTCCAACTCGCCCCAGAAGCGATGTTGACGGCAAAATTGAGGATCGCCCAATCGGAGACAGCATCCGTGCCATCTTTCATAGCTTCGGTTTCGCGGTTAGGACTGGCAACCGAACCGCAGTCAAGATGATCCCGCCCGATGACAATCGGCGCTGAAATTGTTCCATCCCCCACCATCTGATTGAATAACAGTCCGGCTTTGTCGCGTTCCCCGAGCCCGAACCAACAGATCCGAGAAGGCAACCCTTGAAACGCAAACCTGGGTTCACATGAATCGAAGTCTCCCCGCTGAAGCGCTTCGGGGTTCTTATGGCATCCCAAGATCCACTGGTGCAAACGCTCGTTGTACCCACCCGCATCGCGCGGGAAGAGGTCGAGAAGAGCTCGATCGGTTCGGTAGATGTCCACAGGATCTCCCGACAGCGCAACCCAACGGAACGGCCCGCGCCCGAGGCAGAATTGCGGCCGGATGTAAGCGGGCACAAATCCCGGGAATGCAAACGCATCCGCGAATCCCGCGTCTTTGGCGCGTTGGCGGATGTTGTTTCCGTAATCGAAGGTCTTTGCGCCTCGTTGCTGGAGCGCAACCATTGCTTCGACATGCCGTCGCATCGAATCCGTCGACCGTTCCATGTAATCTGCAGGATCCGCCTCGCGCGCAGCACAAGCCTGCTCGTGGGTGTACTCGACCGGGCAATAGCCCTGCAGCGGATCGTGTGCGCTAGTCTGATCGGTGAGTATGTCGGGCGTGAGGCCACGCTCAAGCATGCGCTCTAAGAGCACCACCGCGTTGCCAGCCCAACCAACAGAAGCGGCCCGACTGGCTGTCTTGTGCTCAAGCGCGCTATCGATCGCCCCATCCAGATCCTCTACCAGCTCGTCGAGGTAACTGTCATCGAGGCGGCGTTCAAGCCTGGAAGTATCGACGTCAGCGATAAGGCATGCCCCGTCGTTCAGCGTCACTGCGAGCGGCTGCGCGCCACCCATACCTCCACACCCACCCGTGACTGAGAGTGTGCCCGAGAGCGACCCGCCAAAATGCATACGGGCGCACTCAGCAAATGTTTCATAGGTGCCCTGAAGAATGCCTTGTGTGCCGATGTAAATCCACGAGCCCGCTGTCATCTGCCCGTACATCATGAGTCCACGTGAAGCGAGCTCATCGAAATGCTCTTGCGTTGCCCAGTGCGGCACTAGGTTCGAGTTCGCGATGAGCACACGCGGTGCATCCGTGTGCGTTCGCACAACACCAACCAACTTACCCGATTGAACAAGCAACGTTTCATCGGGCTCAAGTTGTCGCAAACCCGAGATGATCGCGTCGTAATCCTCCCACGAGCGGGCTGCCTGTCCCCGGCCACCATAAACAATCAATGACTCAGGATGCTCTGCAACCTCTGGGTCGAGGTTGTTCATCAGCATGCGCATGGCCGCTTCCGCTTGCCAAGTCTTGCACACGCGCTCTGAACCCCGCGGTGCTCGGATGATACGGTCTTGTGGCTGCGGGATCAGTGAACCCTCGCGGTGAGTAACGGCTGGCATGATGGCTGCCTCCATGATGAGTGTGCGTTTGCCG
>JBCDAP010000212.1:0-4445 GCA_039185335.1 Planctomycetota bacterium
GAAAGCTTGCTGTGCGATCACGAACATCGCTTCGAGGTTCTCGAGATAAAGCGTGGGATTCTTGTCCTCAATAGCAAGGTGCATGTCGGCCGCGAGAACGCGGACACAGTTTCGCTGCTCGCTGAGGTTTGGGAGCAGGACACCGATAAGCGAGCCGTAGAAAGCGTCTTCGTCGTCGCCTTGCCCCCAGAGTTTGGAGGGATCGGTGCCATCGCGATCTTCGAGCATCTGGCCGTACTCGGGTGGTGACCCGGTTGTCGAATAGGGCCAACCCAACTGAGGTTTGCGCTGAGCCAGCTCCCGGATGGCTGCGGCTGTCAACGGAATCTCTTGGCGGACAAGCTTTTGGTATTCGGCCCAGTGATCATCAGGAGTATCGCCCTGAAGGCGGTTGTAGTCGATAACGCCAACGAAGTCCTCTAAGTTGTCTTCGTCTTTGTAGGTCACCTTTGCATCGACCGGCAGCTTGCCCCAGACTTCGATCCATTCTCGCCAGCCGCGATTTGCTTCCGGCATCACTTCGATGGGCTTCATCAGGATTTCAAGGTAGTCAATAGCGATGTTGGGCTTGGCGGTCCAGAAGCGGACTCCGTTGTAGGAATAGGCTGTGAGCAACAACGCAAACACAAGAGCGCTACCACGCAGCGACCACATCCACGCACGCCAGAGAGGCGGACGACAGCGTTTCTTGGCACGCGTGGCCAACCGTGCGGCAACCTTCGGATCGCCGAACGAGCGAATCGCCTCATCAACAGGCTGGTTTCCCTTTATCGCGTCTGCGAAGTGAGCGAGCAGTTCGTTTGTTACAGACCGAATCTCGGTCTCCCAGAGATTGAGGGATGCAACCACCGAGGCGATCGTCCCCGCGACACGTTCGTCGGCACCTTGCTCGATTGCAGAGGTATGCGCTTGTTCATACCGCCACTTCCGAGTAATCAGAAAACGCTGTTTGATGGGCAGTGACCTCAGGTAATGCAGCGATGTTCCTTCGGGGGCCGCGACCGCAAGCGAACCGAGCAACCCTCCAAGTAGAGACAGAAGCAAGGCCGGGAAGCGAGAAGATAGCAGCTGGGGATAAGCATCCCATGCAGGCAAGAAGAACAGCAAGGCGTATGACAAAGCAGCGATCACTGCGGCGAGCCGAAGCGAAAAGCGATGGATCGCGTAACCCACCGCGAGTGCAGCAAAGACGACAGCCAAAGGGGCGATTGCATTCGCCACTGACTCGATTGCTCCGAACAAGATAAAGAGAAAACCTATGGGAATCAGGATTGCGTAGATCAATCCGCGTCGCCCCCCGAGGGCTCCGCCGATATGCAAGCAACTCAGTACAAATGCGAGCCCGAGCATCATCACGAAAGAGTCCGTGTAACCCGACTGTGGCGATCTTGAGCTAGCCGAAGCATACAGCACGGCTGCGAGTCCAAGCGCCGCTGCAGCAACCGACACGGCAATCGGCCGCATCCACCAACGCCACCATGAGGGTGTGGAGATCATTGGTCATCCTCCATCGCTTCGAGTTCTTGTTCTGTTGGTTGAATGGAGCCAAGGCGGAAGAGGATCCAGTCACCGTTGGCACGCTCCCACGACTGAGGCTCTGGCTGCCAGCTACTCGCAAGTCCGTCGTGCTTGGGCCACCTCCCGCCGTCGTCGTCGCGATCAGCGCCGACCGAGTAAGCAATGGGACCATCGGCCGATAGCACGTACCGCAAAGGTTGACCGTCGAATCGATCGATCATCCAAGTCGGAAGGTCGTCGGGAAAGAGTTCTGTGAGCGTGTTGGGCCAGCGTCCTCGATCCTGCCGGTAACGACAGAGTTCGATCGCTATCAGCGCACGCGTGCGTGTGGTCGGGCGGAGGACGTCACTCCGCGTGATCAGGCTTTCGATCGCCGGCATGAGGTAGAGGTTGACGGGATAGCGCCAGAACATGTAATCGTTGTTTTTCCAGAGTTCGACTTGGACATCGACCGAGGTTTCGCGTGTGCGTTCCCAGGGCATCAACGCGGCGTACTGTTTGGCGGCTTCGATGTAATCGAAGTGAAAGGCGATGGCTTCGCTTCTTCTCGCCGCGATCGTTGCTCGCGCCGGTCCGGTGAAGGCTCGGTATTGATGGTCCGGCAGCCCATGGCGCTCGGTTCCGTCGGCAAGTGAGGTCATCACCATGGTGTCGGCCATGTACTCGTAGGCGTAAGGCGTCAGGATCCCATCGCCGTTTCCGTTATCCGTATACACACGCTGGATGAGATCGTTCATGGCCAAGAGCACGCTGTCGAGAGGCATTGGCAAGACCTCGCGCGTGCCCTCGACGATAGCGTATAGCTTCTCAAGTTCTTTGATGGTGAACGCATCCTGATTCTGTGAGAGCACATCAGAGATGTCTTCGAACGTCGCATTCTGGATAGAAATCGCGAGCATCGTGTTCACGATCGTCGGGAACTCACCGGCGTACTCCCCGAGACGAACGATCGCTCGGTGGTTCTCGATGAATCGCTTGGTGTCGGCAGAGTTTACGGCTTCCCTGGCATCCGCCCACAGCAAGAGAGTGCTGCGTCGCAGGTGCGCCAGGTATGGCAAGGGGATGGTGTACACAGATCGATAGAGCGGGTGGTCTTCCTCGTACTTCTGATCGAATTCCCAGATTTCCTCGGCTGATATTCCAACTTCTGAGATGTAAGTGTCCAACGCTTTGCGATCGCCGTAAGGCCAACCCATGATCGTGTTATCCGAAGCGAGTTGGCGAGTACGCGCCGCGAGTGAGCCGTAGACCCTGGCGAAGTTCGCGAAGTACGCATCGGCAACACCGTCCGGCGGTTCCGATCCCCATTCCGAGTAGGTGTATTCCTCGCCCGTCTCTTCGGTCGCAAGCACCCGATCGCCGATCGCACGCTCTTCTTTCCACAGTTCCAACCACGACTTCCAACTCCGCTCTTCTTCTGGGATCGAGGCGGAGCCGCTCGCGAGGATCTGGATGAAATCGGTCGTGATCGTAGGCTCCGCGGTGTGAAAGCGGTAGACGTTCACCAAGTACGTCAGGAACGCGAGCGCCAGGGCGGCTTGAATGCCTCGAGCGGTCCAGACCCAGGCGTGCCAGATCGGCGGCCGGCACCGACGCTTCGCACGGGTGATCAAACGCGCGCCCGTGCTCGGATCACCGAGCGATCCAGGCAGATTTCCGGTTGTCTTTCGAGAAGCCTCATCGTCGAGGCAATGGTGAATGAGTTCTTCAACGACAGAACGCGTTTCAGTGATGTTGAGGCGCAAGCGTCTCGTAATATCTCGAATGAATTGTTGTTGTTCGCTTGTGATCTCACGGTCGGCGAGAATGCGTTCTGTGAGCACTTGCCGTTTCCTGCGAGGTTGCAAAGAGTCAATAACGCTGAACGACCTGCGGAGAGACAGATCACTCCCGGGCGGCGCGGGAACGATCAGCATCCCGATGAGCCAGCCAATGATGGCGACAGGGACGGCAAGCCAGCGGTCCGGTCCATCATTCCAAGTCATAGCGAGATACATCGATGCCAAGAACGTGGAATAGAGAATTGACGAGAGGATCGCTGTGAAACGCAGCGAAACGCGGTGCATCAAGAAGAGTGCGAGGTATCCCACAATCAAGATAGCCGGTAATAACCGCCAGTCTGTGAAATCGTAGTACAGGTGGTGACGCGTACGTGTGACCGCCATTGGGTGGCTGCGAAGACTGTCTGCCACTGACACAATCACAAGAATGGCAAAGATCGGAAACACGAGGCCGATAAGCAGGCCTCTCATTCTTCCGATGGCGCCGCCAAGATGGCAGACCATGATGATGAGCAGAACGAGCGTGCAATTCAGTGTTGTGAACACAAACTCTTGCATGGTTTGGTGTGAAACCAATCCGAGCACGAGCATCACGATTGCCTGCAAAGCGATGCAGACGGCAATCGGGCGCATCCACCAGCGCCACCATGCAGGCGGTTTGATTCTCCCAGTACCGAGCATCAGATTGCCCCGAGGTTCGCAATGCCGGCAGGATTGATGACACCGAGCTTCGTCAGCGCGTCATTGACCGCCGTCCATTGTTCTTTGTCCGTGATCAGCTTCTTCTTGCCCTTGGCTGTGAGGTGGTAGTAGCGCCGCCGCCGTCCGTTGCTCGCGGTGCGGTCTTCTCCTTTCACCAGCCCTTTGGCTTCGAGGTTGTAGAGCATCGGGTAGAGCGTGGATTGTCCCATCGCGAGGACGTTTCCGGATTGCCGGGCGAGTTGCTCGACCAGCTCGTAGCCGTACATCTCGCCGGTCGAGAGGAGTTGGAGGACCGCTGTTGGGCCGGTTCCTCGCATGAGTTCGCGTTCGAGTTTCATCAGCAAGTTCCTATTGCATTTAATATACTATATATTACATAGTGTATCGCCGCACGATCTCTGACCGCTTGCCCAAATACGGGTCAACCGGGCTATTGATTGCTGC
>JBCDAP010000213.1:0-4442 GCA_039185335.1 Planctomycetota bacterium
GGGAATCGCATGATTGATCTGGTGGGAAAAACTTCGATTCCGCAGTTCATGGCGGTGATCGAACGCGCGGCGGTAGTCCTGGCGAACGATTCGGCGGCATTGCATGTGGCGGTCGGCTTCGACCGCCCGTTGGTCGGGCTGCTCGGTGCCACACGCCCGGATTTGGTTGGCCCTTACCAGCGTGAGAAGGATGTGATCTGCTCTTCAGAAATCCCTTCGGAGAATCGTCACAAAGATCAAGCCTTTGGGCAAAAGCAGATGAGCGATATCCCTATTGAGACTGTCTACAGTGCGATGCTCGATCGTCTCGCGGATGTTTCGAAACAGAGCTGAAGCGTTCGGGTGAGGACGGTGTGATCTTCCTTCTCTGGGAGCGGTGTGGGCTATGGTGGCCGGACGGAGCGATTCATTGCGACTGATTCTTGCAAGCCGAAGCCCTCGGCGGTTGGAGCTTCTGCGTGAGCATGGCTTCGAACCGGAGGTCTTGATCGCGGAAGTCGACGACAGCGATCTCATTCCTGGGCAGACATCGCCCGGTGAATGGACTTCGGCGCTTGCGTACTTGAAAGCGCGAGCGATCACCGACACGGTGCTCGGTCCGGAACGCGAACGAAGCGTTGTCATCGCCGCGGATACCATGTGCGTGAAGGGAACCGAGCTGATCGGTAAGCCGGAGAATCGTGAGGACGCAGAGCGGATCATCCGCGCACTTATGAACGGGAGCCATGAAGTGCTCACCGGCGTCAGCATCGTTTCGCCCAGCCGATCCGAGCTCTTTGTCGATCGCGCGATCGTGCGGGTCGGATCGATCACCCCATCCCAAATTGACACCTATCTCAACTCGGAGCTGTGGCATGGGAAGGCGGGTGGATACAACCTGAACGAGCGCATCAATGGCGGCTGGCCCATCACGTTCGAGGGTGATCCCACATGCGTCACCGGACTGCCGATGCGCCGGGTTGTTCCGATCTTGCGGAGCATGCTGACTCGGCGTGACGATCCAGAATGCGCCACAATGACACAATGAGCGCCGTGCTGAAGGATGACAGACAAGCAAAGGCTCCGCTCGGAGGAGCGTTCGGACGTGCGTTTGAGTGTGTTTATCGGTGGGAGCTTGGTCGACGGAACCGGAGATTCGATGCAGGAAAAGGCGTTAATCGCTTTGATGTGCCGGTGATCAGTGTCGGGAATTTGTCGGTGGGAGGAACGGGAAAAACGCCGATGGTCGCGATGGTGGTAGAAGAGTTGCTCGCGATCGGGCGTCGTCCCATGATCGCGATGCGTGGGTATGCCGCGAAACCCTCTCATCATGGCGGTGACGAGGCCATGGATTACGAACAGCGTTTCGGTGATCGCGTTGTTGTTCGCGCCCAGCCTGATCGAGCCGCCGCCATTGGCGAAGAGCTCGCGAAACCTCGTCCTGTCGATTGCGTTGTACTCGATGACGGTTTCCAACACCGGCGTGTCGCACGAGATCTTGACATCGTGTTGATGGACGCCACTCGCCCGGCCTTCGGCGATCGCTGCCTTCCCGCGGGCTGGTTGCGGGAGCCGGTTCAGAATCTGAACCGTTCGGACGCGGTCATCCTGACGAGGTGTGATCTGGTCGACGAACAAGCAACAAGCAAGCTTGAGCGCGGAATCAGCCAAGTGGTTGCCTCACCGATATCGATTGCTCAGAGCATCCACACGTGGGTGAACCTCACCGACATCAAGACAAGAGAGAGCCGATCCGTCGATTGGCTGCGTGGAAAACGAGTGGTCGTCGCGCTCGGCATCGGACATCCGTCGGCGTTCCTTGAACAAGCGGCGCGTACTGGCGCGGTTGTTATGAACAAACTCATCCAGCCAGACCACCACCATTGGTCAATCGAAGACGAGGCCAAGCTTGTCGATCTTGTCCAACAAGGGCGGGCCGATTGCGTGCTCACGACAACGAAGGACGGCGTGAAGCTCCGTAATGGCATGGTCGATCGCCCTGCTGCTGTGATCGAGGTCGAAATGGGAATCGAATTCAGAAGGAACGGCGACGCGATCCGCAAGCTCATCACCGACACAGCCGCCGGGGTACAATCGTCGTGATGGATGCGTTGACCGAAGCACTCGAGAACTGGAAACCGTTCACCGTGATCGTGGTGGGCGATTTCATGCTTGACCAACTGGTGTACGGTGATGCCGAGCGTCTGACCGCAGACGCTCCGGTGCCTGTGCTGCAAGTCCGGCGCACCGAGGAGACCCCGGGCGGCGCTGCGAACGTCTGTATCGATCTGGCGGCACTCGGCGGACATGTCCAGGCGGTTGGTGTCACAGGGACAGACGAAGAGGGACGCGTGCTGCTCGGCGAGCTGCGCGAAGCGGGCGTTGATACGAAGGGAATGGTCCTCGATGCCGATCGTCCGACGACGGTGAAGCGAAACCTGATCGGGCTCGCCCAGCACCGCCACCCGCAGAAAATGTTTCGAGTCGACTTCGAGAGCCGGGAAAAGATCCCGGGATCGGTCCACGACGAGCTGATCGAACGGTTCGAGTCGATGCTCCCGACCGCCGACATCGTGTGCATCGAAGATTACGCCAAGGGTGTCTGCACCCCCGAGCTCTGCCAGGCCATCATCGAACGCGCGCGTTCTGCTGGAGTGGAAGTCATCGTGGATCCGGCGGCAATTACGGACTACACGCGATATCGTGGCGCGAGCGCGATCACACCGAACCGCAGCGAAGCGGAACGCGCCACACAAATGCGGACAACCGACGAACCCACAAGCCCAGCAACGCTCGAAATCGCGAGCAAACTCCGCGAATCGACAGAGGCGAACGCGATCGTCATGACACTCGATCGTCACGGGGCGCTGCTTGCTGAACAAGGCGTTCGTCCGGTTCACCTACCTACCAGAGCAAGGCAGCTTTATGACGTCACCGGAGCGGGCGACATGGTGCTTGCAGCTCTTGCTGCCGCACGAGCGAATGGTGCGTCTTGGACGGACGCCACACGTTTTGCGAATGTCGCTGCGGGGCTTGAAGTGGAGATGTTCGGAGCCCGCGCCATCCCGTTTGATCGTGTGCACCAAGCGGTGCTCGTTGAAGGACGAGACCCGAATGACAAGCGGCGAACACTTGATGAAGCGCGGGTGGAATTGGCTGCCGCACGCGGTGAGGACAAATCGATTGTGTTCACCAACGGTTGTTTCGACATCCTGCATGCCGGGCATATCGGCCTGTTGAGGGCCGCAAGACGCCTGGGAGACCTGCTCGTTGTGGCGATCAACTCCGACGATTCTGTACGCCGGCTGAAGGGTGACGATCGTCCGGTGCACGGCGAGAGCGATCGAGCCGCGGTCCTGAGTGAACTCGCAAGCGTGGATCTCGTCGTTGTCTTTGATGAAGACACGCCGGAATTGCTACTCGAGGCACTGCGTCCCGATGTTCTTGTGAAAGGCGGAGACTACACAAAGAACGAAGTCGTGGGCGGCGCATTTGTCGAGAGCTACGGTGGGCGGGTTCAGCTGATCGATCTCCTCGAAGGACGATCGACCACCAGCGCTATCGAGAAAATCCGATCGTCGTGAAACACCTCGCCGTGCTCAAGCCGAGATACATTCGTTCGCTTCTTGATGGCGACAAAACACTAGAGAGCCGATTCTCGGTCAACCGCATCCCTCCTTACGAGAAGGTTCGCGTTGGGGATACGATTTATTTCAAGCAATCCGGAGGACCGGTCTGTGTTATGGCCGAGGCCGGCCGGGTCGAATTGCATGATAAACTCGAGGTTGAAGACATCAAGCGGTTGATCTCCAAGCACCGGAAAGCCATCGCGTGCGATGACGATCACTGGAAACGGAAAGCAAAGGCGAAGTACGCAACGCTGGTCTGGCTCACGGATGTCCGCCCTATTGATGATGTCACCCCGGTGCCTGACATCCCGAAGCTCTTTGGCAGGGCGTGGCTCGTACTTGACAATCAACCAATAGAAAGCCTACCGGCATGAATGATCTGATCGATCTCAACGAGCTCTCGTTGAGTGGAGTGTATCGGGAGCTCACCCGAAACGGAGCCTCCACCCGAGCGATCTTCGCGTTGGAAAGAGAAGCCGACCTCGGCGATGGCGGAGCGCTAACGAACGACGTCACAACCGACGCGCTCTCGATTGGCGCCCAACCTGTGCGCGCGACAGTGTGCGCACGAGAACCCATGACGATCGCAGGACTTGCAGCGATTGATGACCTCATGGCCTCCTACGCGATATCGGAGCAGTTCATTATCGATACGGCCGTCCAGGACGGTGCACGTGTTCAAGCGGGCGAAACACTCGCACAAGTGTCAGGAATCTCTGCTGAGATCCTCGCGATCGAACGGCCGATGCTGAACATGCTGTCGCGTCTTTCAGGGATCGCCACGCTCGCGACGAGATATGTCGAAGCGGCATGCCAGGCGGCCCCTGCTGTGAA
>JBCDAP010000214.1:0-4436 GCA_039185335.1 Planctomycetota bacterium
CCCCTCGAGTTGTTGATGAGGTACACGCCGGGCTTGCACAGACCGAGTTCGCGCTCCCCGATCAAACCTCGGGTGCTCTCCAGATCTGGCACATGAAGGGTCACCGCATCGGAGTTGCGAAGAACGTCTTCCATGGTGTCGGCCTGCGTGGCGTTCCCCATTGGAAGTACCGTTCCGGTGTCATAGAAGATGACCCGCATGCCGAGCGCCTCGGCGAGCACCGAGACCTGAGAGCCGATGCGTCCGTAACCGATGATGCCGAGCGTCTTGCCTCGAACCTCGCGTGATCCCGCGGCGGACTTCACCCATCGGCCAGCGTGCATCTGCGATGAACGATCGAACAAGCGACGATGGAGAGAGATCACTTCCGCGATCACTTTTTCCGCAACCGAACGCGTATTCGAAAAGGGAGCATTAAAAACCGCCACACCACGATTGGCTGCTGCCTCAAGCTCGACCTGATTCGTCCCGATGCAGAAGCATCCCACCGCCCAGAGCTTGGCGGCGTGCTCAAAAAACCGCTCGGTCAGGTGGGTCTTCGAGCGGATGCCGATCATGTGGAGCCCGTCCGCACGCTCGATGAGCTCGTCTTCCGAAAGCGATTTCGGAACGCACTCGACCGTGTATCCCGCGTCAAGCAACGCACGCTCGGCGAGCTCGTGGACACCCTCCAATAAAAGCACGGAGATCTGGCTAAGCGGGACGGAAGTATTCATGCGCACAACATACTGAGGGCCGCTGCTCATTGCCGGGCCTTGCTCCTACACTTCCCCCATGGCGCCGCGTACTCGGGGGAACAATCAGACCGCCAAGCCCGAACAGGGCGCTGCGAATGAGTCGCCATCGGTGGAGGCGATGCGTCGCAAACTGCGACAGTGCATGCGTGCAGACCGAAACCGCTTGCGCCGACGTCTTCGCGGAATCGACCGTGCAAGATCGACAGGAAAATCGGTCGGGCATCCGCTCAAAGCGATCGCTGCTGATCTCGAAAAAGCCATCAAGCGTCGAGAACAGCGTGAATCCGGCGTTCCCCGCGTGAGCTATCCCGAAGAATTGCCGGTCTCAGCACGGCGTGATGAAATCAAAGAAGCGATCGCCAACTATCAGGTTGTTGTGATCTGCGGCGAAACAGGATCAGGCAAAACCACCCAGCTCCCGAAGATCTGTCTCGAACTCGGTCGAGGGATTGATGGCTTCATCGGACACACCCAGCCACGACGCCTCGCGGCACGATCTGTCGCAGCTCGGATCGCTGAGGAGTTGGGCGGCACCAATGAAAAGGGCAGCAAGCGTTCGGTTGGGTACAAGGTTCGGTTCACCGACGAAACTTCGCCATCGACTTATATCAAACTCATGACCGATGGCATTTTGCTCGCCGAGACGCAGGGTGACCCAAGACTGGAGCAATACGACACCATCATCATCGATGAAGCGCATGAGCGTTCACTCAACATCGACTTCTTGCTGGGCTATCTGCGGAATCTGCTTCCCAAGCGCCCTGATCTGAAAGTTATCATCACGAGCGCGACGATCGATCCTCAGAGATTCGCCGACCACTTTTCACAAGCCCTCAGAGCGGAGGTACCGATCATCGAGGTTTCCGGGCGGACTTACCCGGTCGAGATCAAGTACCGCCCTCTGCGAGCAGAAAAGATCCTGAACGAGGATGGTGAGGAATCGACCACGATCGAAGAGGTCGATCTGATCGATGGCGTTGTTCACGCGGTCAACGAAGCGGGCAAAGAGAATCCGCAGGGCGACATCCTGGTGTTCATGCCGGGCGAGCGTGAGATTCGTGATACCGCGGAGGCTCTGGAAGCACACTTCAGGCGCATTCGAACACCATCGGAAGTGCTGCCGCTCTACGCTCGCCTCTCACCAACAGAGCAGCAGCGAGTCTTCACAACCTCTAAGAAACGTCGGATTGTGATCGCAACGAACGTTGCCGAGACATCGCTCACCGTTCCGGGGATCAAGTTCGTGATCGACCCCGGCCTTGCACGCATCAACCGTTACTCCGCGAGAAGCAAGGTGCAGCGTCTTCCGGTTGAGGCAATATCCCAGGCAAGTGCCAACCAACGGGCCGGACGATGCGGTCGCATCGCGCCAGGGATCTGCTATCGCCTCTATGACGAAAACGAATTCCTCACAAGGCCAGAGTTCACCGAGCCCGAGATCAGGCGCACCAATCTCGCTTCGGTCGTTCTGCAGATGATCTCGCTGAAGCTTGGACGTATCGAAGATTTTCCGTTCGTCGAGCCACCCGATCGACGCCAGATCCGAGATGGCATCGATACGCTTGTTGAACTCGGCGCAATCGACCAGGAACAGAACCTGACCGATGTTGGACGTGAGCTGGCACGCTTGCCGGTCGATCCTCGGATCGGAAGGATGATCCTTGGCGGTGCCAACGAGAATTGTCTCGAGGACATCCTGATCATCGCTTCTGGTGTTTCTATTCAGGATCCACGTCTTCGTCCGACCGACAAACAGAACGATGCTGATGTCGCACACGAAGCATTCGCAGACGATCGATCAGACTTCCTTGCTCTGAAGAATGTTTGGGCGTGGTATCGAGCAGAAAAAAAGAAACACTCCGGCCGGAAACTCCAGCGCATTTGTCGCGATCGTTTTCTCAGCTTCCTTCGTCTGCGTGAATGGGAGGATGTGCATCGCCAGCTCGTCGATCTCATCAAGGAACTCGGCTATCGGGTTGAGGGCCGAGGTGATTACGCGGAGATTCACCGCGCACTCCTTGCGGGATTGCTCGGAACGGTTGGTTCAAAGAAAAACCGGTTTGAGTACGCCGCGCCGCACGGTGTGGTGTATTCGATTTTTCCTGGATCGGGTCTCTTCAACGAGAAACCAGCCTGGATCATGGCCGGCGAGGTGGTGCAAACCACACGCACGTATGCGCGGATGGCCGCTCAGATCGAGCCGCGATGGGTTGAGCGGGTTGGAGCGCACCTGGTTACGAAACGGTACTCGGATCCGAAGTGGGACGAGCGTCGGGGCAAAGTACTCGCCACCGAACACGTCACGCTCTTCGGACTCCCGATCTACACCCATCACAACGCGGACTATTCGCACGTCAACGAAGCGGAAGCACGGGAGATGTTCATCCACTACGCGCTCGTCGAGGGCGAGTACGGCGGAGAGCCCGTCTTCCTAAAACGCAACGCCCAGACTATCGCGGGCATCGAGGACATGGAGGCCAAGGCACGTCAGCGCGACATCCTCGTCGACAAAGTCGTTCGTTTCTCGTTTTACGATGACCGTATCCCGCGCTCGGTCGTAAATCGCGAGACATTCGAGAGCTGGCTCGCGAACGAAGAGAAACGCAACCCAACCGTCCTTGTGATGGCCGAAACAGATCTGATCGATCCCGAGGCCGGCACGGTCGAAGGCGAGTCATTCCCTGATCAGTTCTCTGTCGGCGAAACGGTTCTTCCGCTGACCTACGCGCACGAGCCGGGGAAGAAGGAAGATGGCGTCACCATGTCTGTCCCGGTCGAAGCCCTCCCGCGGGTCGATGCCGCCAAGAGCGAGTGGCTTGTTCCGGGCATGCGAAAAGAAAAGGTAGAGGCACTACTAAAGGCCTTGCCCAAACCGATTCGTAGGCAGTTCGTGCCGATCTCCGAGTACGCAGAACGTATCGCTTCGGCTTTGCGTCATCTGAATGCGGAGGGTTCCTTCCGTGAAGCCGTCAGGGCAGAACTCCAACGCATGTCGGGTGTTCCGATTCCTGACGACGCAATGCGTACCGCCGAGATTCCTGAGCATCTTCGTATGAACTTCCGCGTCTTGGACGGTGACGGCGAGGTTCTCGATGAATCCCGCGACCTCAATGTGCTCCGCCAGAAGCTTTCGAAAGAGATGCATGCACGCCTGACCGACGCCGCCGACGAGGCGTACCGACGCGACGGCATCACAACCTGGGACTTCGGCGAACTCCCTGAGGTTGTCGAGTTCGAGCGTTCGGGGACAACACTCAAGGGATGGCCCGCCCTCGTCGACCAGGGCAGTTCGGTCTCGCTGCGCCTGCTTGGCGCGAAAGCGGTCGCGCACCATGCCACGGTCCGCGGTCTCCGCCGGCTGTTCCTCTTTGAGGTCGGACGAGAGGTTGCTTATCAGGTCGAGCACCTGCCGGGCATCGAAAAGACCATCGCCTACGCTGCCACGCTGGGCAAGAGCGGCCTCGACAAGACAAAGCTGTTTGACCAGATCGCCGCCATCGCAGTCGACTTCGCGTTCCTTGCCAACCAGCCGATCGTGCGCACCCACGACGCGTTTGTTTCGAGGCTCGATTCGGGCTGGCACCGAGTCGGACAAGCCTCGCAAGAGGCGGCCGAACTCGCCGGCAAAGTTCTGGCAGCACGCCATGCCCTCCTGCTCGATCTGGATTCAAAGGCAGCACAACGATGGGAGGAAGCGAG
>JBCDAP010000215.1:0-4430 GCA_039185335.1 Planctomycetota bacterium
GGCTGTGGTGTGCGTGGTTTGCAGGCTTGCTCTTGAAGAACTCGCTGAACAGAAGATCGGCTGATCTGGATGCCGGCACGAACGATGTGACGCGCTATTGTTCGAGTACCAAACTCAGGTTCAGGACACAGCCGGCGCATCTCGTGAACCAGCCAGCGGACAGATTCATGGATCTTGTTCCAAGGCGGGCTCCCGATTCGGCGTTCCCCGTTGAGTTCGTCATCCAGATCGCACATCCACTTCCGGATGGTGTTGGGATGAACGACGAACCGCTGAGCGGTCTTCTTGATCGACCAGTTTCGCATGGCCATCAGTTGAAGGATCATGCCCCGGGTCTCCGGGGAGTAATGGGGGCGTTGCTTGGGCGGGATCCGTTGGCGCATGGATCTGAAGACCTCCAGTTCTCGTTCGAGAAGTTTGGTCTCCGTGAACAACTGGTCGCGTGTTCCGAGCAGGGTCACAACGGTAGAGGCGTGGTCGAGGGTCCGCGCTCTTGCTTCCATGTACGCAGCCATGAAAAGGTTGGCGATGACGATGGCTGTTCGCCACACGGTCGGGGTTGCAAGACTCAAAGATATCTCTCAATCGGATGAACTGGACTCTCTCGAAGGCATCCACTTAATGCTTTATCAATGAGCAGTTTACTGCGGCGCGAGACTTCAAAAACGAGGTCACATCAACTCGTCGGAAGAGCGCACAATCTCCTGAGCCACCCAGCTACGGGGGCAGAAAGGCAAACGGGACTGAAAGCCGCATGATGTTCGTCGATTCTGATGAATTGAAAACGCCGCCCTATGGCGGCGCGAGAGACTGTTCGACGTATCGAGGATCGGCCTCCGCTGGAAACCCGGCTATCCGCGTTGCTTGCGTGCGTCGATTAGTCGTTCGTTTTCCTCCGCGCGTGCTCGGGAGATCGGGAAAAACCAGATCGCCACCATCGCTAACGCCGTGCCGGTGCACTGGACAATGATGTACAGAAAGCGGAGATTGAGCTGAACTTCTTCGGAAGGATCGACACCCTCCTCAAAGCCCGAAACGCTCAGCGTAAAAGCACCAGAGATCGAGGTTACCGCGACCGCGAGCTTGAACATAAAGCTCTTCGCGGCTCCGTACAGGCCTTCTCGCTGCACTCCGTTCCGCGCTTCGTCATCCTTGGTCACATCACCAATCATGGAGTCGAGCATGAGCCAGATGCCCGAGCTGCCGAGGCCAACGATAGCCGCACTTATGTACTGAAGCCGGGGCGTGTCCTGGTTCCAGGTGAACCAGAAGCTCGCATACCCGGTGATGATCAGTCCGAACGCGAATAGCAGGACCGAGCGCTTCGAGAGCATTTGCGAGATCCGGGTCATGGGGTACATGCCAACGAGCGTGCAGAGTGCGATGATGACCCCAACCCAGCCAACGTACTCTGCCCCCTTCTCCTTATCGCCCTGCGCGACGTAGAACACGTTGATATGCGTTCCCATCACGCCGGTGGTGTACAGGCTGATCACGAAGATCAGCATGGCGGCCATAACCATCAGGAACGAGCGATTGCCGAGTGTGACGCTCGCGATCTCGCGCATGGAAGCTTTAACCTTGGGTCGCTCGACCTGCCGTTCTTCTCGACACGCGATCGCTGGAACGATCCCGGTCAGCACGACAAGGACCGCGACACCCACACCGACGTATCGCATCCCGAGGGTTTCGTCTCCACCGAACAATCCCTCGTCGACCGAGAGGCGATACAGCCCCGCAACGCCAAAGCTGGCCAGCGTGGTGAAATAAAGCCTCGATGCCATGACGCGCGTCATCGTGTCGTAATTGCGCGTGAACTCGTAGCCCAGCGCAATGTAGGGCACAGAAAACACGGTGTACGACAGTGTGATCAGCGTGTAGATCACACCAACCCACACCAGCAAAGCGAGCTCATCACCGGTTGGCAGCGGGGGGATTGACCAACCCGATCCGCCCGATGCTTCGGCGGTGGCCACGCTCGCCGCGGCCACATCGCCCGTGGCCACCGCCTCGAACGGTGGCAGCCAGAGCAGGGCGAAGAGCACCGCCATCAGGATCGTGCCAAGAAAGATGTAAGGCCGCCGCCGCCCGAAGCGCGAACGTGTGCGGTCCGAGATCATCCCCATGATCGGATCCGTGATGACGTCGATTAGCCTGGGCAGAAAAATCGCGACACCGAGCCAGAACGCGTCAACGCCGTAACCGATATTGAAAATCGGGAAGATCGTCCAGGCGAGCCCGAAGGTGAGCAGGTTGTCCGCGACTCCTCCAACACCCCATGCGTAGTTCCGGGGTGCGATCTTCTCGGTCGGTGTGGTCACGAGGTACTCCGAAGCAGAGACGGAAGTCAGACCGGGCACTCGAGCGTGTAGTCGAGCAGTTCTTTCATGGAGACGGTGGCGAGACCGACATACTTGTCCGCGCCGCCGTAGTAGACATGGAGAATGCCATCTCGAACCACAGCTCCGCACGGGAAGATCACCCCGCCCATGTCGTAACAGCCCTGCGTTTCGTAGTCCTGCTCGGGCTGGATGATCCAACCGCGCGTGCGGTGCGTGATTTGAGCGGGGTTGTCCAGATCGAGCAGCATCACACCGAGGCGGTAGTACCCGTCTGGCCCCTTTGCGTGGTAGATTGTGAGCCATCCGTGCTCTGTGCGGAGAGGCGGCGTGTTCCCGCCCACCTTGACCTCCCAAGGGAACTCCGCCTTGGCGAGCAGTCTGCTTGTCGACGAATCCCAGTGAAGAAGGTCTTCGGAGCTGTTGATCCACATCGCCGGATGCTCCGTGCCGTAGTGTTTGCCAACCCATTCCATGGGCCGATGGATCATCCACCACCGACCGCCCACACGCTCGGGCAGGAAGTACACATCTCGATCGTCGTAGCGCGGGTCGGTCACGGGGCCGCAGCGCCGCCAGTCACGAAAATCTTTCGTGATCGCGAGGCTTGTCGTGGTCAGGTTCTCGCGGAATTTGATCGGAAACTCGTCTGGGCATTCCGGCGGCTTGCTGGGGTTGCCCGCCATGAGCCAGTACTGCCCCGCGTGGTATGCCCTTGAGGCATACGTCACGTAGTACCAATCACCCACCTGCATGACCCGCGGATCTTCGATCCCGCCCATGTCGTGTGCACCGTCCACGCTCGGAGAGAGGGCCGGCTCGTTCGAAGCTCGCTCGAAGTTCACGCCATCATCAGAAGTAGCGAGCCCGAGGTAGATCCGGTGCTCCTGGTCTTCTCCAGCGGCTCGATAAAGAAGGACAAACTTGCCTTGCTCTTCGTCGTAGATGGCACCAGGATTGGTGGTCACCAAGGCTTCCCAGTCGTTGTCCGGGTTGGGCGAGAGGATCGGGTTTGCGTCCGAACGCGCAAGCTGCACCGGCGCGCGATACGCCATGGGATCGAACGAGGTAAGCGATTCGCCTTGGGTATATGTCTCGGCCTGCGTCATCTTCATTTACCTTCTGCGTGCACGGGTTTGGATCAGTTCGTGCAGTTGTTGTTCTTCACAAAGGCGACAAGCTCGTGGACGTAGCCGAACGCGATCGCAGTGTGGGTATCCGCCGCCCCGTAGTACAGCGCCAAGCGGCCCGTGGGTTCATCAACGAGCGCTGCGCACGGGAAGCACACATTCGGCACGCGTCCCGAGACCTCGTAGTCGGTTTCTGGTGAGAGCAACATGACACCGCTCCGCGCGACGACTTTCCAGGGTTCTTCGAGATCGAGAAGCGCGGCTCCGATGCTGTAGCTAAACCCGTTGCATGTGCTGATCACGCCGTGGTAGATCATGAGCCATCCCGATTCGGTCTCGATGGGGACCGGGCCGGCGCCGATCTTTGTGCTGTCCCACCACCCGGTGCTCCCGGGATCCATCACCCACCGGTGATCACCCCAGAATCTCAGATCGGGAGAGCGAGAGAGAAAGATGCTCCCGAAAGGGGTGTGCCCGCTGTCGGAAGGGCGGTGCAGCATGGTGTAGAGCCCGCCTATGCGCTTCGGAAAGAGCACGCCGTTGCGGTTGTAGGGAACGAAGGAGTTGCCGAGGTATTCGAACGTCTGGAAGTCCGCCGTGCGTGCGAGGGCCACTGTCGGGCCATGAAAATCGTTGCACCAAGCGATGACGTACCCATCGTCGACCGGCGTGACGCGCGGGTCGTAGGCGAAGGTGGGGCGGAAAGGCCTGCCATCGGTTCCGGCGAACTCGATGGGGTCGTGATCGAATGACCAGTGGTAGCCATCATCGCTGTGGCCGAGGTGCAATGATGGATGCAGGTTCATGGAGTCGATGCGGAAGACACCGACGAATCGATCCTGATGCCGGACCACCGCGCTGTTGTAGACGCAGTGCCCGTTGGGAGTGGGGTTCCGTCCTGCGATAGGGTTCCGCACACTCCTCCACAGGATCTCGTTCGATCCAGCAGGGCGATCTTCCC
>JBCDAP010000216.1:0-4429 GCA_039185335.1 Planctomycetota bacterium
CCCTTCGAGAACACTCTGCGCCATTGTGTTGAACTCACCTATAACCCATGCCTCGAGCGAGGTCGCGGGGATACCGGAAAGATCGACAGCGTCCTTCTGCGGATCGAAGTCTTCCAGCACACTCAGCATGAACCGGAGTGTGTTCCGAATCTTGCGGTACGCTTCGCCGGCGGTTTTAAAGAACTCAAGATCGACCTTGATGTCGGCTTCATAGCTGATCGACGCGATCCACCATCGGCACACATCCGCGCCGAAGTCCTTCATGAGCTCGTCGACGTTGAGGGCGTTGCCGAGCGACTTGGACATCTTCTTCCCGTCCTTGTCGACCATGAAGCCATGCGTCAACACCGCCTTATACGGTGGCTTTTCTGTGGTCCCGAGCGCGGGCAAGAGCGACAGCTGGAACCAGCCACGATGCTGGTCCGAGCCCTCAAGGTACAGGTCAACCGGATACTGCGCGCACGAAGCGTCGCCCGTGCCCACGGGTTGGGTTGCTGCGTCCGTGCGCTCACGCATGACGGCGTTCCACGAGGAACCCGACTCGAACCACACGTCGAAGATGTCTGTTGACTTAGTCAACGTGCCGAGATCGGGCGATTTGCCATTCCAGTCGGGGTCAGAAACCGCGTCCCAATGACGGAGCAGGCGCGCACAGTCTTGCGAGAACCACGAGTCCGACCCCTCTTCTCGGAACGCCTTCGCGATCGCGCGGACCGAGGCAGGTGTCAGGATGGTTTCACCATCAGGCGTGTAAAACGCAGGGATCGGCAAGCCCCACGCACGCTGGCGAGAGATGCACCAATCGGGGCGCGATTCGAGCATGCCGTGCATGCGGTTCCGCCCCCACGCGGGGAAGAAGTCGATGCCGTCGCCGTTGTCCGCGTGCGGCGTTGAAGCGTGGTACTCCGCCTGCTGGCGAAGGCTCTGGTTGGTGTTCTTCGCGGGCGTATCAACGCCGACAAACCACTGCTCGGTGGCGCGGAAGATGGTGGGCGTCTTCGAACGCCAATCGTGCGGATACGAGTGATCAAACTCGAAGTGGTGGTACATGTGCCCCGAATCGACCAGCGATTCGATGACGTTTTTGTTCGCGTCCCAGACCTTGACACCACGGAGAAAATCAGGTGCCGTGTCGTCGTAGGTGCCGTCTGCGCGGACGGGGCAATAGATGGGAAGGCTTTCGCGCAAGCCGGTCTGATAGTCCTCCACGCCGTGTCCCGGTGCCGTGTGGACGAGGCCTGTGCCGTCCTCGAGTGTGACGTACGACGCGGCCATGACGGTGTACACCTTGTCGAGCGAAGCTCCACGCGTCGCGGCCGCAGGGAGCGTTTCGAGCGAGGGCGGCTGCTCACGCAGCGGGTGCTTGTAGCGTAGTCCAACAAGCGAGCTACCCTTGGTAGTTGCAACCGTTTCGACCGACTCGGCTTTGGCGAGCTGAGTCACTTTTTCAAGCAGCTCGACCGCGATGACTGTGAGGTTGCCATCGACACGTGTGAGCGCGTACTCGTAGTCCTCGTGGACCGCGATTGCGAGGTTCGCGGCAAGCGTCCAAGGCGTCGTTGTCCAGATCATGAACGACGGCGTGGCCCCAAGCTCCTTCTTCTCGCGGTCGTCGTCGGACAGACCGAACGCGGCGTAGACCGCGCCCGCGTGGACCGCTTCAAAATCAACATAGATCGACGGATCCCGGCGATCGTGGTACTCAAGCTCCGCATCCGCGAGCGCGGTCTCGTTCTCGACCGACCAATGCACCGGCTTGAGCTGCCGATAGACCAGGCCCTGCTCAACGAGCGAGGCGAAGACCTCGATGGTGGCTCCTTCGTACGCGGGGTCCATGGTGATATAGGGATGCTCGTAGTCCGCGAGCGTGAGCAGACGCTGCATCTGCGCATCCTGGTGTTTGACGTGCGTGGAGGCATACTCCGCGCACGCCTTGCGGATTGCCATGGCCCGAACCTCAGGCTCGAGCGTAGCGAGCTTGTCGAGCTTCCCTTTCTCTTTGAGCTCGGTCATCACCTTGTGCTCGATAGGCAGCCCGTGGCAGTCCCATCCCGGAACAAACGGGCACCGCATACCCTGCACAAGCTTGGAGCGAACAACAAAGTCCTTGAGGACCTTGTTAAGCATGTGCCCGAGGTGGATGGAACCGTTGGCGTAGGGAGGGCCATCGTGGAAGACGAAGCGAGGAGCATCGGCCCGCTCTTGCTGAAGGCGGTCGTAGAGCTTTGCTGCGGTCCATCGCTTCTGGCTCGCTGGCTCGTTCTGGACCAGAGACGCTTTCATCGGGAAAGATGTCTTGGGCAGATTGAGTGTGCTCTTGAAGCGATTCTTGTTGGGCTTGGCGGGTGCCTGGCTCATGGCTCGTGTCTCAGGTTCGGGTTCGCGTGGTGTGAAGGTCACAGATCGTAGTGGGGGTGCATAACAAACGCCCCCGCGTGGCGGGGGCGTCATGTTGAATTCGATTGATGGCCGCCCCCGGCTCAGCTGGGTTTATGCTCGAAAATGGACTGGCTGCGGAGGACGACGCCGCCGCGGGCAAGCATGTGGTACGCCTGCACATGGACTTCTCGTCGGAAGCGTTGGACATCGACGACAGAGGCGCATCGCCCGTTTTCCTCGTCGAGCCATTCATGGATGATCGCTTCGTTCATGCGGCCGAAGTCCACCAACTCGTCGTATGTGTCCTTGTACAGCGATTCAGGGAGTTGTTCGGTCTGGACGGAAGCCATGTACTTGATGGAATCGGAGAACTCTTGCTCATGTTCACGTTCGCCGGCACATGGGAGGGCCGAGAGCAGACCGCGCTCGGGGATGGCATCTTCGATATCGGTGATCAGTTCGGTGGCGCAGACATCGTTGTGCTCGAATCGGAGGATGTGTGTGCCGGGTGCAACCCAGAGCTCGAACGCGTATTCCGCGTGCTCGATTGTGCGCCGGCCACGGACGTCAAACAGCTCCGGATGAAGAGGCTTGCGATACAGCAAGAGGCGGTATGCCTGAAGAGATGTGGACTTTGTTTGGGAGGACATGGGGCTCCTGACCAGCTCCCTCGGGGAACACAAACGAGGGGGCTCAGATGCGCAGTGTGAACACAATTTGTAGCCGGGAGTGTAGGCGTCTGTTCGCGCTGATCCAAGGAAAAAGCACGATATTTTGTGGTGTGACGGACGTTTGACGACTGAATAAGGGAAGGACCCAGGTTGTCAAAGGGGAGGATCGAATCACTTGTCGGTCGTGCAGTGAGCCCGGATTGAGGAAAGAACAGCTCGAATTGGAAGCATCAAGCTGGATGCGGCCGATAACGAGGGCCAAGGATGGCTTCGATCTTCTGGACAATGCGGCAGTTAAAGAAGCTCCGACGCGCTGAGCGAGAAGCTGCGCTCGCGGCCACGCTACCCGTTGCCAGTTCGGACGAGCGGGATGCGATTGCCGCGGAGTTGCTTGATCTTGCTGGCGCTGGACGCATCGTGGCGGCGGATGCGTTGCTCCGAGGGTGGTTTGAACTCACAGTGACAGCGAAACGCGCGGCTGGCTCGGTGCTCGCCCCGATGGTCGAAGCCCGGGTTTGCAACTTCGCGCGATCCCATGAACCGCAAGATCGCCTGCTCGCGGCTTCGCTCGTGATGGAGGTGATCCAGGGGCGGTTCAAGGGTGGTGAAGATCTGGTGGTGCCCATGCTTCGTGTCGTGGGCGATCTGGTCTCGGACGATGAGCAATCGATCCGGATCGCAGCGGTCCGTTCACTCGCGCAGATTTCGCGCTCTGTTTCCCTGGCGAACCCCGCCTTTTTCCTGATGCTCGACGCCGCGCTGGCGGCCGCGGCAAGGGGGTATTCGGATCACCGAGAGACCTCGATCCTGCCTGTCCTGGCTCGAGTCGTCACGAATGCGGGGCCGGCGCTGCAGTCGTGGCTTGAGTCCGTCGATGAGGGTGGTCAGATGGCCCTTCGTGGGGCGTTGAAGACCATGGAGATCACTGATCCAGCCCAGCTCGTGGAATGGCTCGCGACGCCCACGCTCGCGGGTGAGGCGGTACGTCGTCTTGAACAGGTGACAGAGAAAGGTGAGCTCGAAGCGATTTTGGCCGCGGGGGTTTTGCTCCGCGTTGGTGGACGAAAGAAGTCGCTAAGGAAGATGCGTCACACCCAGCGGCTCATCCCCGCGTCCGGCCAGCTCTCAGGTTTGAGTGAAGCAGCCCGTCTGGGGGCGTTCGAGTGGCTCGATCTCAAGGCGATAAAAGACGATCACCGTCTTGCTGTGGCGAGTTCGCTCCTGGCGGATCCTTCGGATGCGGTGCGGATGCGGGCGGTGCGTTGTGTGAGCCGAATCGGCGCATCTCGCGGCCGGACGACGGCTTTGTTCGAGTTCGCGCTCGATCGGTGTGAAGCCATCGGGATGGCGGCACTCAGCGCGATGATCGACACCCCGAG
>JBCDAP010000217.1:0-4425 GCA_039185335.1 Planctomycetota bacterium
CCCGCCCGTCCCCGTCCCGGCGTCGTCGCTGCCTCCAGAGCGAGGGGGCCCCCGGAGAGGGGTGCCGGGTGTCGATCCTGCGCCTCTCCTTTTCGTTTCGTATTTGTTCTATCGCGGTGTCTTGGTCAGCAAAAAACTTGGTTCGAAGACCGAGGAGGTGTTTGCCTTGGTGTGTTTTAGATCGAACGATCAAGTATGACCGATCCATCTGCTCCTGCGTCGCCTCGTGCGGCGAATCTGTTGAACCTGGACTATCGCGTTGAAGCTCAGCGGCTTGGGAAGCCGGTGGTGCCGATTCTTGATGCTCACTTGCACGTGAACGGTGAGCGAGCCGCGACGGTCTTCCGCGATGTCATGGACACGTTCGCGATCGAGCGGTGTATCTCGATGTCGATGATCGATCAGGCGCCGGCGGTGAAGCGGGTGCTTGGAGATCGCATCCTGTTCAACGCGGTTCCTCGCTTCATGAGCGAGGATCGCTTGCACTCGTTCACGCAGGGTTACCTGGATGACCTGCAGATTTGGCGTGAAGAGTTTGGTGCGGGGTGTATGAAGATTTGGAACGCGCCGCGATGGCGGATGTATGCACGCCAGATGACACAAGGTCAAAGCGAGATCAAAGCGGAGGATCTGATCGAGCTGGATTCGTCCTGGCGGATCCGTCACGCCGAGCGGGCCCGTGAATTGGGCATGATGATCATGATCCACAACGCGGATCCGGACACCTGGTTCCGTGCGCACTACACGGATGTTGACATTTTCCGCACGAAGGCGGAGCAGTATGAATCGCTGCACACGTTCCTGGAAAGGTTCGATGATTGCCCGGTGGTTCTCGCGCACATGGGCGGTTCGCCCGAAGATCTTGATTTCTTGGATGCGTTGCTCGATCGTCACGATCACTTGCTGCTGGACACGAGCGCGACGAAGTGGATCGTTCGCGAGGTGAGCAAGCACCCGGCGGAGCGCGTGCGCACGTTCATGACGAGATGGAGCGGGCGGATTCTCTTTGGGTCGGACATCGTGACGCACGACGATCACTTCGCGAACTCGGATGGTGATGCGAGCAAGTTTGCGGCGTCGCTCGCGGGGAGCGAATCGGAAGCGTGGGAGCTGTACGCTTCGCGGTATTACGCGTTACGCACGCTGTGGGAGACGGCGCACGAAGGCGCAAGTCCGATCGCGGATCCCGATCTGATGATGGTGGAGCCCGAGCGGTACGGCGAGCTCGATTCGCCCGCGCTCAACGGGAAGGATCTCGGGGATGAGTTGCTGAGCATGCTGTATCTCGGTGCCGCGGAGCGGACGATGCTGAAGTGGTATGAGTGAGCTTGAGTTCTCGGTTACATCGTGTGCCCGACGAAGCCGGTGAGGATCATCATGGTTGTCATGACGATGGCTCCTGCGGTCGTGGCTGCGAGTGTCGGGAGTCGGCCTGCATCGCGTACCGATTCGGGGAGGAGATGGGTGAGCACGAGGGCGAGCATCGCTCCGCCGGCGAAGCCCATGCCAGCGGATAGCAGCGGCTCGAACAGCCAGACCATCGCGGCTGCGGGGACGGCCGCGAGTGGTTGTGGAAGTGATGTGAAGATCGACCAAGCGACGCAGCGTGTTGGCGAGACATCTTGTGCCCGCAGCGCGAGTCCGATGGCGAGCCCTTCGGGGATGTTGTGGATCGCGATGGCGATGCAGACGGCGTAGCCGAACGCGAGTGTGTGCGACTGCGCGGCGGAGCCGAAGCCCACGCCAACCGCGATGCCTTCGGGTAAGGAATGTGCGGTCATGGCAGCGACGATGAGGATCGAGGTCAGTGTCAGGCGGCGAGCCGGCCTCGATGATGTCGTTTGCTGGCGTTTCGTGATGTGGTGTTCGGTGAGCTGGAGGAACGCGATGCCCGCGAGCACGCCGAGCGCGAGGTCAATGGGAATGTTCAGTTGGGTTCGGCGTGATGCCTCGGTGATGAGCAGCACCGAAGCGGCGGCCATCATCCCGGCTGCGAGCGCTGACAGGATCGCTCCGGTCCGCTTGGGTACATCCTTGATCAGATAAAAAGGCAAGGCGCCGATGCCTGTTGCGAACGCGGTGGCGAGGCCGCCAACGAACGTGATGATGAGCATCAGGATGAACGCATTGTCCATACATGAACTATGGGCGTGCCGTGCCTTTGAGTGCAGTGAGACATCGCTTCAAGTGCTCGTTGTGGATGCGACTCAGTCGCGATGACCGGTGGAGTTATGATCCGACCACGGCTGCATTGCTCGGGAGGTTGCTATGGCTCGTGTACACCATCGTGTTGGTATCAAGGCTTCAGAGACTCGTGTGTTTGAGTCGCTTGTGCAAGCGGATGATCTGGCATCGTGGTGGTCATCGAGCGCGGAGTGCGATGGAACTGATCAGGAAGGAGGGACCATCGATCTCGGATTTGTCGGGCTGACGACGCTGCGGTTCAGGGTGGATGCATCGGATGCGCCGAATCGATTGCTGTTGGTTTGTGTTGGAGAGCCGGAGATCTGGCAGGGCTCAACGCTCGATTTTCGCGTACAGGCGCGTGATGGGCAGACCTTTCTGTACCTGACGCATGAGAAGGCCTCGGCGACCGATGAGGAGTTCTTGTTTTTTAATACGAAGTGGCCGCTGTTCTTGGTGAGTTTGAAGGACCACCTCGAGCTGGAGGCGGGCAAGCCCTTCCCGAATGATCAGCGGATCGACCATGGGTGAAGAGATCGGTTTCGGTGGTTTGCGTTTCGCGGTGCATCAAAAAAAACACGCAGCGAATGCTGCGTGGTGACACCGTGCTCTGGGGTTTGGGATTAGGCGCGTCTGCGGCGGATTGCCAGGAGGGCGGCTAGACCGAGGGTGGCTGTGGTGCCCGGCGTTGGGATGGAGATGGTGTCGATCTCGATGCGGAACAGATTGCCGGGGATGATGTTGCCCGGGGAGTCGCCGAAGATGGTGATGCGTTCCCAGTCCGGGTTGGGCCTGATCTCGATGTCGAGGAAGTGTGTTGAGAGGAGGCCGCTCGATCCGCCCACAATGATCGAATCTGTTGATTGGGGATCGAAGGCTTCGACCCCGAGACGGATCAGGTCGTCGGGAACCGGGCCGTTGAAGAAGAGTTGGAGACGGATCATCTTGAGCGGGAGCTCATCGATGAAGTTAGGCAGCACGATGGTGGTATCGACGCCGTTGTCCGACGCTGAGGGATTGGTCGGGTCGAGCGGGAAGCCTGCGGGTCCGGTTGAGAACGTATCGGTGGTCCAGCTGCCGGTGCCTTGGAAGCTGAAGATTGCGTGCACTGAGTTGGGCTGGTCGCGGTACGCCGGATCGAACGGCCCGGCGTAGGCGGGTCCGGCAAAGACAACGAACGCCGACACGGCCAGCGCGCAGGACAGCGTATTCCTATGAATGCACATGATTCTTCCTTTCAAGAGGAGAAGTGAACGGTGATGGCACTCTCCTTAAATGTGTGCAAGCACATTGCACCAAGACAGCACCGCACGAGAACAAATATGCACAGGATGTTGCACAAACAAACAACCCCGACCCGTGTATGGGGGCAACTCATGAAGACCGGGTTGTGTTTTTTCGTCCTTGCTTGTGTCACGGCTACGCGGGCTTGACCAAACCGCAGTGTGCGCCGGAAGAAAGAACCAAGCAAGCAAATAATCGATAGTTTTTCGTTCCAACGAAACGAACCAGGGGTCTTCCTGATCCCGATGCAACATATGAAAAAACCGAGCGCCAACACCCGTTGCCTTCCCCTAAGCACAACCAGCAGTTGATGACAACGAGAATGATGAACCGGTGCCTTGTTTGTCTCGGCTGACGGGCAAGCCCGGCTCGTCCTGATGCCTCTTTCCCTTCTCACCTACCATCCCCGTATGCCCGACCTCATCGCAAACATCTTCAATCTCGCTCTCGTCATGTTCGGCTTCGGCCTCGTTGTGTTCTGGCACGAGCTGGGGCACTTCCTCGCCGCACGGTGGGCCGGCATCCGTGTCCATACCTTCGCCGTCGGCTTCGGCCAAGCCATCTTCTCCTACCGGAAAGGCATGGGTTTCCGTGGAGGATCGACCGAGCCCGAGTACCGCCAACTCCTGCAGCGCGAGAAAGAAGGTATCAGCGAGGTCGATGCTCACGCGATATCCCCCACCGAGTACCGGCTCAACTGGTTTCCGTTGGGTGGTTACGTGAAGATGCACGGGCAGGACGATCTCGATGCCTCTGATCGATCCGATGACCCGGATTCGTACCAGTCCGCCAAGGTGTGGAAGCGGATGATCGTGATCTCCGCGGGCGTGATCATGAACCTGATCCTGGGCGCGATCATCTTCATGGGCGTTTACATGGTCGGCAAGGACGAGCCGCCCGCGATCATTGGGACGGTCATCCCCGAGTCAGCGGCTGAAACTGCTGGGCTTGAGCCGG
>JBCDAP010000218.1:0-4410 GCA_039185335.1 Planctomycetota bacterium
CCACGCGTCAGGTCATAGGGGGAGAGCTCCACCTTTACCTTATCCCCAGGCAAGATGCGGATAAAGTTTTTACGGATGCGGCCAGAGATATGCGCGAGCATTTCAATGTCGTTTTCCAGCTTGACTCGGAACATGGCGTTGGGAAGGGCGTCAATGACCTCCGCTTCCATGGTGAATTTGTCGTCCTGTTTGGCCATTGTGCTCCTGGCAACCCCGCTGTGTGGGATCGGATTCGCTTCCTCGGTTTTCGGATCTGCCATCGCGAACAGCCGCTGCGGCAGAAAGGGACGAAGAGTCTAGCGTGGAAGTTGATCCGTGGCACGCGCCTTGACCATCGACGTCAAAAACAGTCTCTAAGCTGCTTCATAAGCGAGGGAAACCAGCTTAGACGAGAACGCCGAACTCAGCTCCGCGGACCACGGATTTTGGTGCCCTTGCCGCCTCGGTCCTCGCCGCCCAAGAAGCCCGCGTAATTCCGCATGAGCAGGTTCGCTTCGATCCGTTGGATCAGATCCAGACCAACCGAGACAACGATGAGCAATCCTGTGCCGCCGAAGAAGGAGGCAACAGCGAAGTCAACATTGAGACGCCCGTACAGGATCATCGGAAGGACCGCGATGATGGCCAGGAAGCCACCGCCTACATAGGTGACCCGTTCCATGACCGTTTCCAGATACTCCTCGGTGCGAGGTCCGGGGCGAAGGCCTGGAATGAAGGATCCATGGTCACGAAGCTGCTTGGACATGTCCTCTGGGTTGAACTGGATTGTGGTCCAGAAGTAGCTGAAGAAGTAGGTCAGCACGATGAACGCGAGGACGTAGAGGTAAGCCCCAGGATCGAGGTTCTGTGAGAAGAAGTTCGCGATAGATTTCCCGATCCCGGCATCCGGAAAAGAACCCGCCACTTGGGCCGCGATCACAGAAGGGAAGATCATCAGAGAAGAGGCAAAGATGATGGGCATCACACCGCCGTGATTCACACGAAGCGGCAGATACGAGCGTTGACCACCGAAGACCTTGCGTCCCCGAGTGTGCTTGGCCCGTTGCACAGGGATTCGGCGTTGAGCAACAGTAATAAGAACCGCACCGGCAACGACGAAGAAGAAACCGACGCCCATGAAGATGACGTGCATGAGACTCAGCGAATAACTCTCTTTCGCAGCACCGCCGAACCATTCATGCATCGGAGAGTTTTCGACAATCCACCCGACGGCACCAGGCATCTGCGTCAGAATCGAAGCTGTAATGATGAGGGAGACGCCGTTCCCGATGCCGTATTTGTCGATCTGCTCGCCAAGCCACATCAGGAAGACAGTGCCTGCGGTCATGGCGGTGATCGAACCGATCCACCAGACCGGATTCTGCATCCACTCGGGATACACGATGTTCTGAGAGCGGAGGAAGGTCAGCCAGCCGAAGGCCTGGATCACGCAGAGCGCGATGGTCGCGTACCGAGTCCACTCCTGGACGCGTTGGCGACCGGTGGGACCTTCCTGCTGCATCTTCTTAATGGGTTCATAGACCGAGGCGAGAAGCTGGAAAATGATCGCCGCGGAGATGTAGGGCATAATGCCCAGGCCGAAGATCGTCGACTGGGAGAATGTTCCTCCCGAGAAAGTGGCAACGTATTCCGCCACTCGACCGAACGCTCCGGAATCCTCGGCCTGATTCGCGAACAGCTCCGCGAGTGCGGTTTGATCCACACCAGGAAGCGGGATCCAGAAGCCGATTCGATAGACCGCCAGCATGGCGATGGTGAAGAGGACCTTGTTGCGGAGGTCCTTGACACGAAAAACATTGAGAAGGGCTTGCAGCATTTGATCTTCGGATTGAGGGGCTCAGTCGGTGATTGCTGCAGGATTATTCGTCGTCAGAGGCTGAGGCGGCAAGCTTGGCAGAGAAATCCTTCGCGGCGCGGTTTTTGGGCTTCTTCGTGAGGTTCTTGGGAGTGCGATCGTCCGAATTTCGGTCAACACCACGGACGTTATCCCGGCGGGTTCCGGTCTCGTTGACCGAGCCGCCTGCCCCTTCGATGGCCTTGCGTGCGGAATCGGTGACCCGCTCGGCGGTGACGTCGAGCTTGATGGAGAGGGAGTCCGCGTTCTTGAGATCGCCAAGAATCTTCAGTGCACGCTTGTCATCGCGGATGAGACCCGCCTTGATCAGCGCTTCCTTGGTGATGGCTCCGCCCTTGGCAAACTCTGGGTGCTGGACAATGTCGCCCAGATTGCAGATCCAGAACTGCATGCGGAAGTTGGTGTTGCGGAACCCACGCTTGGCGACGCGGCGGAAGAGCGGCATCTGGCCACCTTCGAACGCGAAGCGAGCGGAATAGCCTGAACGAGACTTGTGACCCTTGTGGCCCTTACCGGCGGTCTTGCCGATACCCGAGCCCTCACCGCGTCCGACGCGCTTGCGGGCTTTGTACTTGCCGGCTTTCTCTGTGATGTCATGAATCATCATGGCGATATGCCTTCTGCTTTGGTGCTCGGGTTCTTGCGGTGTTGAAGAAAAAGCGGTGTTACTCGGAAGCCGGGGTGTCTTTCGATTCGGAAGCCGGCGTTTCTGCGTTCTCTGTTGCCGGTGCTTCGGAAGCGGCTGGCGCCTCGGCCTGCTGGGAGCGGCCACCACGACCACCGCGACCACCACCATCGCGGCCACCGCGGCGCTTGTCTTGGCCGATGGTGTTGACCGGAGCCGCCATTTTCTCGCCCGAGCCGGAGGAGGCAGGCATGAAGAGCTTGCCTCGCTCAAGACGCTCATCCACTTCGGTGGCACCGATTTCGACACCACGAAGCTCAGCGAACGACTCCTTCGCACGGAGCTTCGTCAGCCCGTCGAGTGTTGCCTTCGCGAGGTTCTTCTTGTTTGTGGAGCCGTAGGACTTGGTCATGCAGTCGGTGATGCCGACGATCTCGAGCACGGCGCGGACAGTCGCACCCGCAACAACACCCGTCCCGGGCGAAGCGGGCATGAGGCGGACGCGAGCCGAACCGAAGCGTCCCTCGACCATGTGCGGGATGGTCCCGCCCTGGAGTGTGACAGACTTCAGGTTCTTCTTGCCCTCTTTCTGGGCCTTTTCGATGGCGGGGGGCACTTCGTTGGCCTTGGCGTAGCCGAGCGCGACGCGGCCCTGGCGATCGCCGACGGCAACGAGCGAGCCGAAGCTGAACCGACGACCACCCGCCATGGTGGCGGCGGATCGAAAGATGCCGATCGTGGTGCTCTCGAGATTCCCGCTGTCTTGGAGGACTTCAGACATGGTGTTTTGGTCCGGTGTTGGGTTCAGTGCTGGCTTGAGTCGTGGATGTGATGAGGATCAGAATTCGAGGCCACCTTCGCGGGCACCATCAGCGAGCGCCTTGATACGGCCGTGATAACGCGAGCCGCGGCGATCGAAGACGACTTTGGTGATGCCCTTTTCTTTGGCGATCTCCGCGACACGCTTGCCGACGGCCTTGGCCGCTTCGACATTGCCGGTTGAGCCTCCCAGACCCAACGACTTGTCCATCGTTGAGGTCGAGAGAAGGGTGACGCCTTCCAAGTCATCGATAACCTGGACGGAGATGTGCTTAAGCGTGCGGTTGACGGCGAGGCGCGGGCGCTCGGCGGTGCCGGCGAGGCGTTTGCGGAGCCCGATGCGACGGCGGGTGGCACGCTTGTTCTTGAGTCTTTGGCGATCCATTGCTGAATTCCTGGTGTTTGAACGCGTGTGGATTACGAGCCGAAGGCCTTGCCCTGCTTGCGCCGGACAACCTCGTCGTGGTACTTGATGCCCTTACCGTTGTAAGGCTCGGGGGGACGAACGCCACGGATTTTGGCAGCGAGCTGTCCGACAGCCTGCTTATCCGCGCCCTTGATGGTGATGTTCTGGCCGTCGACTTTGACATCCAAGCCCGGAAGAATCGGAACTTCAACCGTGTTGGCGGTGCCGCACTTGAGTGCGACAGCAGTGCCCTTCATCTGGACTGAGTAGCCAACACCAACGACTTCGAGCTTCTTCTCGTAGCCCTTGGTGACGCCCTCGACCATATTGGCCAACAGCGCACGGGTGAGGCCCCAGTACGCCTTGACCTGCTTGTTCCGAGCATCCTTTTCATCGATAGTGACGCGAACTTCCTTCGCATCGGCATCGAAGGCAACCGCAACCTCCGCGCGATGCTCGTAGGTCAGGCGGGAGTCACCCTTCGAAATGGTGACGGAACGACCGGAGATCGCGACCTCAACACCCGAGGGAACGCTTACTGGTTTTTTGCCGAGTCGGCTCATGGCTTGGTCTCACTCACTGCAGCGCGGCTGTTGGATTCTCGTTGGCTTCGCTGCGGTCAAAGTTCGTTGGTCTGTACGCAGTGGGAACGCCCCACTGCTCATTGATTTGATCAATACACGGTGGCGAGAAGCTCGCCGCCCA
>JBCDAP010000219.1:0-4406 GCA_039185335.1 Planctomycetota bacterium
ATGCCGTAGCAGATGCCCAGAACGGGAATGCCTAGGTCAAGGATCTTCGGATCACATCGGGGCGCTCCATCCTCGTGCACGCTCGAGGGGCCGCCCGAGAGGATGATGCCCTTTGGCGCGTACCGTTTGATGTCTTCGAGTGAGATTTCGGGAGCAACAAGCAGGCTCAGAACGCCCGCTTCGCGGATCCGCCTGGCGATGAGCTGGGCGGTCTGAGAGCCAAAATCGAGGACGAGAACCGTATCCTCACCTTGGTGACGCGAGGCGAGTTGTTCGTTGAATGATGATGCCATGACCCATCGTACACGATGCCGGCCTCCGAAGCGGTACACTGGCGACATGCAAGGAAGACCCTTGGTTCCGGTGCTCATTGGTTCGGCTGCCACGTTCCTGTTGGCGTGCTCTGGGCCCGAACTCCGAGCTGACTTCGATTCGCTCAGCCCCGCCGAGCGGGCGCGAGCGATCGCGATCGCCGCCCAGAACGATGATGACACCCCGCGAACGGTCGCATCACTCATCGAAGAGCTGGACGCCGCTGATCCTGCGGTCCGGATGCTCGCGGCTCACACGCTCCGAGATCTTACAGGCGAATCATTTGATTACGACTACGCCGCTCATCGTCGTGATCGAGAAGCCGCCGTTCAGCGTTGGGCGGATTGGTACCTGAAAAATCATTCCGATCACCCGAACATCGCCGAATAACCGCTGCTGCCCCTGAGCGTTTAGACTGTCCGCACGCGTGACCGTGGACCAAGCTGCATGAGTGAAGCCGCAACATCCAACACGACCGAGTTGCCCCCACCCTTTGAGTCGCTGGGCCAGCCAGAGATGCGTCTCGAACTGCTCTCTCAACCGCGTTACCTCTGCGGCGGCCGTTCGATGGTGGAGTCCGTTGCCCTCCGCCTGGGTTTCGACGAGCTGAATGCCGGGCAGATCGCCCTCGCTGTCGATGAAGCGCTCGCAATCGTGATCCGTCACGGCTACGACAAAGCCACCGACCGGCGTATTTGGATGAGCCTCTGGCCCGCGGAGCCCACGACCGGAAAAGAAGGCATACACATCGCGATCGAGGACGAGGCCAAACAAGTTGACCCCGCCGGCATCAAGTCGCGCGATGTTTCCGAGGTCCGTCCGGGCGGGCTCGGCGTCTACCTGATCGAACAGATCATGGACGCCGCTCGATACGAACAACGCGACCCGATCGGGATGCGCCTCATGATGACCAAGTTCGCGAAGAAAAACCCATCAAACGACAAACACTGACGACGGAAGATGACCATGCAGATCGAAACCGAAACAACCTCTGATGCGACGATCATCAACCCTTCGGGAGATGTCGACCTTTCTGTCAGCCGCGAGCTGCAAGCCGCCGTCAAGAAAGTGATGGAAGAAAAACCTCAGCGGGTCATCGTGAACCTAGCTGGCGTTCCTTACATGGACAGCTCGGGCGTCGCTACGCTCGTCGAAGCGATGCAGATCGCTCGCAAGCAGGAGACCCGACTTGTGCTCTGCGGCATGCAGGACAAGGTCCGCTCCATCTTCGAGATCGCTCGTCTCGACAAAGTATTCACGATCGTTGACGACGCCGGTGCTGCCGCCTCGGCCTGATCCCTTGCCGCTGACACGTCACCATGAGCCACTCCACAGCCACAAGACAATCAAAGCTCTTTAGCGCTGTTGAGTCAGCAGGCGCGAAAACCATCACCACAATCGAACATGTCGGCATGATGTGGCACCTCCTCTGCGAAGCTTTGGGGTGGATTATCATGCGATGCACCTCAAAGAAGACCCGCCTCGGGCGGGTTGCGATCGTAAGCCAGATCGTGCGCGTCGGTGTGCAGTCCATCTTCATCGTTTCGCTCGTCTCAGGCGCGGTCGGGCTGATCCTCTCACTGCAGATGGCTCCGCCGCTCGACGATCTCGGGCAGCGATCGCTGATCCCCAACATCATCGGCGTCGCGGTTCTTCGTGAGCTCGGCCCGCTCATCGCCGCGATCGTCATGGTCGGCTTCGCCGGTGCCGCCATCGCAGCCGAGATCGGCACGATGGTTGTCAACGAGGAAATCGAAGCACTCGAAGCGCACGCGCTCAATCCGGTCCGCTTCCTCGTCGTTCCACGTGTGATCGCCACCGTCATCTCACTCGGAGCGCTCGGCGTTATCGCCAACATCATGGCCATCAGCTGCTCCGCGCTGCTGTGCAAGACCGCGTTCCGTATCGGATACTCAACCTACTTCGCTAATCTCGAAGACCAAGTCGGCATGTCCGATTTCGTCACCGGACTCATCAAGGCATTCATCTACGGACTGCTCATCGGGCTCATCGCCTGCGGAAACGGCCTCAAAGTCTCCGGCGGCGCCGAAGGCGTGGGACGAGCAACCACCAACACCGTGGTCCAATCCGTCGTCGCGATCATCCTTGCTTCGCTGATCTTCACGGTCGTCTTCTACACCCTCAAGCTCGCCTAACGCTCAGCGCCTGTAGCCAACCGGGTGCTCCGCTAAGCTGAACAGCTCACGTAGCACTGTCATCCCCAAGAATCCGACCGCCGCAAGACCCGCCAGCAGCAGTGCGTACTGGTGGTGCCCTGCGCCGAGCATCCATCCCGTGGCATACAGCGCGAGCCACAACGCGGCGTAACGCTGCACCTTGTCCGCTGCAGCCCTCGATGAACCCGCAGAGCGACACTTACGCCAAACCAGAAGCGCAAACGCGCCGGCCAACAAAAATACCCACCACCCCGAGCCCGCAGGAACCTCGGAAGGCCAAAACGCCTCCGCCCGCCAGTGTCCAACAAAGATCAGAACGCCCTGCCAGAAAAGGTATCCCAAGATCGCCGCCGCGAGCACGCGCCCCGTCAGCGCGGGTCTCGTCCCAGCGAGATAGTGAGTCAGTGCACCAGCAAACAGGGCGTGCGTCATCGCGAGCCAAACGGGCCAGATAAACACGAGGTGCACATTGGCCGCCATCGCGTGAGCGCCGTAGATCATTCCGAGCAGCACAAGTCCGATACTCGGAACGAAGCGGAGCGCCGCGTTGTACGCCAGGATCGCCATCGCTGTTCCGAGGCACATCACCACCGCCGGCAAGCCCAGCGTTGAAGCGCCAAGAACCGCCACCATCAACGCTCCAACCACCCACGCCATCGCCGCCTCGATCGTCATCTGCCCAGATGGCAGCGGCCTTGTCGGATGGAGTGCACGATCTCGGCGCAGATCGATTGTGTCGTTTAGCGCCATCCCGAACGCAAATAGCCCCACCGCCATCGCTGTCCCTCCCGCGAGCACAACGGCAAGCGGAGACTCGATCAGCGATGACGGTGCCGTGACCCGCTCAAACGGCTCGGCTCGACTCCACAGAATGATCAACCACACGTTGGCCACGGCGCCGAACGCGGTCGTAATCCGAGTCAGATGAAGCACCGGCGTTAACCGCCCAAGAACCAGATCCATGCGACCAGCATAGACCACCCGCGCCCGCTACCCTCATCCCATGGCAAATCCCACCACCACTCTTCTCAAACCCCTGCCACCTGGTGAATCACTCCGAGTGTGTCTTCTGGTGAGCCGATACAACCAATGGATCACCGATCCGCTCCGCGAAGGGGCCATCTCGGCGTTCAACGAGCGCGCGGCTGAGATCACTTCGGCTGAACTGGTCATCGCCGAAGCCCCGGGCGCCTACGAACTCCCAGCGCTCGCCAACACCGCGCTCGCGCTCGAAGACGAATCCGCGTTCGATGCCATCGTTTGCCTCGGGTGCATCATTCGCGGAGAAACCGCCCACGACCGAATCATTGCGGACGCCATCGTGCAGGGTTTGACCCAATTGACCATCGAAACCGCGGTTCCGATCGGCCTGGGAATCCTGACCGTAGAGAGCGCTGACCAGGCCGAGGCCCGCGCCGGCGGCACAATGGGCAACAAAGGCGCCGAAGCCATGAATGCCGCCCTGGACACCCTCGCGATGCAAACCGCCCTCGCCGACCTGGCCTGATTTTCTCGCCTCACGCGTCCACGAAGCCTACCCTCTGAGCCCCCATGGCCACCCCACGCGACATCCGCAGACTGGCGTTCCAAGCGATCTTTCAGCTCGATGCTTCCGAGCAGAGCGATCCCTCGATCGCCCCGATGGATGCTGAAGATCCGGCTGGCATCCGCGCCTGGCTCGCTGCGTACGCGGACGAGAACGCCAGCAAACTCCGCCCCGCCGAGATCGAGAAGGCGCTCTCTTTGGCCCAGGACGCATTCGCCGACCGCCGAGCGGCTGACGATGCTATCCGCCGCCACGCTCCCACCTGGCCCGCCGTCCGCCAACCCGCGGTCGATCGAGCCATCCTCCGCCTCGCGCACTACGAGATCACCCAGCTCAATCTCGATCCGCGGATCGCGATCAACGAGGCCGTC
>JBCDAP010000220.1:0-4399 GCA_039185335.1 Planctomycetota bacterium
TCGGGCCGTTCAAACCAATCCGGCGATCAGAGATATAGAGAGTGTCGCCCTTGAGCGGGTTTTCGTGGTATTTGATGTCTTCAATGACATGCTCCGAAACTTGATCTTTCTTTTCGCGATTCTTGAGCATGGAGTCGAGCTTGACAAGCTCAGCATTGTACTCGCTGCGCACGAGTTCGGTCTTGAGATTGTATGAGTTGATTTTTTCTTGCATGACCGTGTTCTTCGCACGGTATTCAGCGAGTTCATCTTCGAGCTCTTGTCGAGCGGCATCGCGGCGTGCCGAAGCGAGCTGCGACTCGGTCTTGAGTACCTCGATTTCCGCGCGGAGTTCGGCGAGCTCAGCCGCACGCCGAGCGTCGCGCAGGGACTGATTCGTACTCAGTTCTTTGATCTCGAGTTGCTTCTTTCCGAGTTCGATTTCGAGTTCGGCTTCGCGGTGAGACTTCTCACTCTTCAGCCTTTGGAGCTCGAGTTCGGCCTTCTGCATCGCGTTGCGCTGGCGTTGGGCCAGCAGCTCGTACTCCGTCTTCAGACGAGAGATCTCTTCCTTCATCTCCTTCATCCGCTTCTCAGCTGGATCGAGCTCCTTTGCAACCTCGGTTTCTGCAGATTCGATCATCTCTGCAGATTCGGCGTGGTCGTCCGCATAGATCGGAGAAACAGCAAGGCCGGCGAGGGACATCAGGGCCACAGGCCAAAGGAGGCGTCGAGCGTATGCCATGGAATACTCCTGTTGAAGATTTTGGATCCGGTTGCGGCCGGGCTCAGGAGACACCATCCCCCCGAACACAGTCCCGACTGCATGCCATTGAACCGTCAATGTATGCTCTGGTTGAGTATCTCCAATTGGAGTCGGTGAAATTGATTCATCCAAAGTTGATAAAAATCGGGCTTGCCGGTGGGATTGGAAGCGGGAAGTCATTTGTTTCTTCTTTGTTTGGGTCTTCTGGAGCGTACGTCAGCAACGCAGATGAGATCTCCAGGATGATTCTCAACAAGCCCGAGGTCATCGAGCAGTTGGTCGAGTGGTGGGGCGATCAGGTGTTGCAGCAGGATGGCACAGCGGATCGGAAGGCAATCGCGGGTGTTGTTTTTCAACATCCTGCAGAAAGAGAGCGGCTCGAAGGCCTTGTCCATCCTATGGTTGAAGAGGTTCGTCGGGAACAGGTGGAGGAAGCCAAGCGAATGGGGAAGGATCTGTTTGTGATCGATGCTCCCCTCTTGTTTGAGGCTGAGCTGGACAAGCAGTGCGACGCCGTGGTGTTTGTGGATGCTCCGAGCAAGGTCCGAATCGAGCGGGTGATAAAACTGAGAGGCTGGACGCCTGATGAGCTCGAGCGTCGCGAGGCAGCCCAGCTTCCCATGAGCCAAAAGCGAGAAAGAAGTGACTTTGTTGTGACGAACGACGGAGATATTTCACAGGTCAAGCAGCAAGTGAACGATATTATTGCTATACTTAGGACTCAGACGACGGGTGCTTCCGAGAGGATCTCGCCCGTTTGAACTGCGGCTTGATCCTTGATCAAGTATGACGCTGAACTCTCCTTCTGAACCAGTTCGTCACCCGCTTCTCTGAAGCGGGGTTTGCATGCAGGCATCCTGCAATGGCGAGTCGGTGTGATCGAAACACCTCGTAACTTAGTATTTCAATTTCGAACCGAGGACAACTTGATGGCCAGTCAATCCGCGGGAACCGCGGCGGAGAACGAGTCTGAAGCAACGCCTAAGCCGCGTCGGACCCGTACAACAAAGAAAACAAAGACGACGAAGAAGAAGACGACCAAACGCACCGCAACGAAGGCGGATGCGGAGGAAACCTCACCTTCGGTTTCAACTGCGCCCGCCACTTCAGACTCAAAACCTTCTGAAGGAGATGCAGAACGCATGTCTTCCAAAGCGACTCCGGAAAACAAACCGACTGCAGAGACTTCATCTTCTGAACCTTCTGCACCCCCAACGCCCAGTGGGGGGGGGCAGAACAATCAGCATCAGAACGGGAATACGTACACCGCGCCGTATGGAAGCAGCAACCGCCGGAAGAAGCGCAAGAAGAAACGTCCCGGGCAGCAGCAACAGCAACAGGGCGGCGGCATGCAGCGTGGGAATTCTGGTATTCCCGCGAACGTCCTTCCCAATGAAGAAGATCTCAGGGCGGAAGCAGCAGAACTCGACAAGATTGCTGGGACAAAGGACTATGAAAAGGCTGCGAAGGACGCGCTGAACATCGCAGATCTGCAGACGATGCCGCTCGATGAGCTCCACGAGCTGGCCGAGCAGCAGAAGATCGAAGAACCTTCTCGCAAGCCACGTCCCGAGCTGATCTTCGAGATTCTGAAGGCAAAGGCAGCTGGTGGCGATTTGATGTTTGGTGGCGGCACGCTGGAAGTCATGGCGGAAGGCTTCGGATTCCTCCGCCAGGCTGAGGCAAGCTATGTGGCCAGCCCTGATGATATCTATGTGGCGCCGACGATCATCCGCAACATGGGGTTGCGCCAAGGCATGGAGATCAAGGGGGCCATCCGCCCTCCTAAAGAGGGCGAGCGTTTCTTCGCATTGCTGCGAATTGATGAGGTCAATAAAGGCGAGCCGGCTCGTGTAAAGTCGCTCCCTGTGTTTGAGGATCTGACACCGCTCCATCCAGAAGAGCGGTTTGTCCTTGAAACCGAACAAGAGATTATTGAAACACGTGTAGTCGATCTTGTCGCGCCGATCGGAAAAGGCCAGCGTGCACTCATCGTTGCGCCACCTCGCACGGGTAAAACCGTCTTGATGCAGAAGATCACCAAGGCGATCCACAAGAACTACCCGGATGTAAAGATCATTGTCCTGCTCATCGATGAACGCCCCGAAGAAGTGACCGACTTCCGACGCAACACCGGTGAGGGTGTGGAAGTGGTCGCTTCCACATTCGATGAGGATGCGAAGCGGCACATCCAGGTTGCCGAAATGGTGATGAGTAAGGCCCGTCGCTATGTCGAATTTGGTGAAGATGTTGTCATCCTGCTCGACTCGATTACACGTCTCGCCCGCGCCTACAACGCAGGGTCAGCCAACACCGGCAAGATCATGTCGGGTGGTATCGATTCAGGCGCTCTGACTCGCCCCAAGAAGTTCTTTGGCTCTGCGCGTGCCATTGAGAATGGTGGTTCATTGACGATCCTTGGCACCGCGCTCGTCGATACGGGTTCGAAGGCCGATGAAGTGATCTTTGAAGAGTTCAAGGGGACAGGCAACTCAGAGCTGCATCTCGATCGGAAGCTGATTGAAAAACGCATCTTCCCCGCTATCGACGTGACTGCTTCAGGCACGAGGCGTGAGGAGTTGCTGCTCGATCCGAAGGAACTTGAGCTTGTCTACCGCCTCCGAAAGGTGCTGAGCGACATGAATGTTGTTGAGGCGATGGAGCTTCTGAAATCCCGTCTCTCGAAGAGCAAGACGAACGCGGAGTTCCTGATCACGATGAATCTGGGATAGCGCTTCACGCGGTATTGCTGTGACATCCGAAGCAGGAACAACAGTCACCGCCCCCGTGGAGGCTGTATCCATGAGAAACGCATCGGTGACCAGCTACCCCCGCGCTCGTACACTTCTTTCTGCCTATCGAGTTCGGAATGAATCGGTCTTGATGTTTCCCTACACGTGCCGTCAACGGGGGCATTCTTTGATTTATCCGGCTATTCCTGATTTGTACAAGAACTTCCCGCATCTGTATCTCTTGGATCATGCTAACGTGTTCATGGCTGTTCGGGTCGGATAGAATCCCTTCTTAGAGGACGCTATGTCACCCGAAGTTACGACGATCACACCGCTTTCTGCCGCTGTCCTTCTCTTTATGATCATGGATCCGTTTGGCTACGTGCCCGTGTTTGTTGCCGTCCTGAAGAACGTCGATGAGAATCGCCGTCGGTGGGTCTGACCTTTCCCCACTACACAGTCCACAGTCTATGTGAGTCCTTTGGTATTTGCATGCTGCAGCTGGGCCGGCCGGAGCGAAGCGGAGGGCGGGCCAGCTGCGACCGTCTCCGGTGCCGGTGGGTGATAGCCCAATGAGCTGTGCGGTCGCTTGGTGTTGTAGTGAACACGCCAACGCTCAATGAGCACCTTCGCCTCTTTCAGCGTGTAGAAGATCTCTCCGTTGAGCAGTTCGTCACGGCGGATGGCCTGGTACCGCTGCACGCAACGCGGCTGGCCGACAACACGGCACGCCCGCCGTTCGGAGATCCCAAAGCGTGTTTGTAACACATCAACCGCCTCGCGTCTCCGCGGCGGGCTTACCAGTTTCCCGAAGCAAGCTCCTTGAGCATCGCCTTGTCCAACTCCGCGTCGGCGAGAAGACGTTTCAAGCGAGCGTTCTCCTTCTCGAGGTCTTTCGGCTTCTTGGCCTGATCGACCTTCA
>JBCDAP010000221.1:0-4398 GCA_039185335.1 Planctomycetota bacterium
TCTCACCAGCCTCGACCGCAGGGCGACAGAGAACCAATCGTTTCACGCGTCCGCTCTTGAGGTGATGCACCGCGGCTGCCACCGCGAGGTAGGTCTTGCCTGTGCCCGCCGGGCCGATACCGAACACCAGATCGTCTTCAAAGATCGCCTGGATGTACCGCTGTTGGTTGGGCGAGCGTGGCGAGATCCGCCTGCCGCCCGCGTAGACATCCAGAGACTCGCGGATTGTGCGCGCAGCACCCGAGGACCCAACACGTCCTTCTCCTGCGATCTGCTCGCTCGCCGCCTCGGCCACCGCATCGAGCACCTGCTGGCGAGAAAGGGTCCGGTCCCGCCGGCCCGCGCCCAGGAGCTGATCGAGCACCCGCCGAGCGGCTTCGACCGAGTCCTGCTCACCGCGCACCGTCACCTCGTCATCCCTCGCAGCGATGTTCACGCCCAGCGCCTCGCGGATGATTTTCAGGTTGCGCTCTGCGGGACCAAACACCGCGGTGCGCTGATCGCCTTGGGGTACTCGAAGAGTGAGTTCCAATCCACCGTCCTTGTTTGGTGAAGGCGTGAAACCGAAACGATCGGCCGGCACCTGCACCCTGTCCTGAACTGATATGGTATGCCTTGCATGCCTGACAACGCGCGATCCATCATGTTGTGTACGGTTTTTCACGCCTCAGCCGCGTTTTTGGGGTTCTCCGCCTGCAACGCGCACACACCCAGCGCACCAACACCCGACCCGGGCACCTTTCAGGTCAGCGCGGAAACCGTCGGGCAAAGGGATGACCTGCTTGCCGCTCTCAAGTACGCGGCGAGCGCAGAGGGGTTTGCCATCCTCGACATCACCAGGCGAGATTCTGACGCGCTTCTTGTCGAACTCATCGATCCACAAGACATGCCTGCTTGGCTCTACATCGAGAATGCTGGCACCAACCACCGCTTCGAGACCTCGACTTACGTCGAAGACCGCCCCATCACCGTCTCCGCGAAAGTCTCGCGACTGGGCAACCCAACACGAGAAGAACAACTCATCGATCGGCTCGACGAACGGCTGCACCGACTTCGCAAGGGACCGGCCCCGATCGATTGGGCCAGGCTGCTCGCTGATTGACCCAGTGAGATCGATTTACACGCGGTCGACACTCGCGCACATTTCTTTGTTACCGACCTCGCGACGCGCTGGCCCGCCTCGGCGGTAACCTTCACGACCACGCGCTCGGCGTCCTCCCTTGATGCGCACACCCTCATCGCCCAAGCGATGTCGCAACGAGCCTAACAAGCCTTCGGTCAGCATCGCTTTGATACCCGGCCCTGCCTCGATGACCGCGATCCGTCCGCTCGTGCGGATCGCGATAGACACAGGCACCGCCTCTCCACCGCCGCCGATCGCATAACGCTGGATCTCGCCCGCGATCGTCTCAAGCGTTTCGCGTCCTGTCCCATTCAATCGAACGCCATCGACAATCAACTCGAGCGCGGTCGCCAACCGGAGCGGCGCTTCGGCGATGGGAATCACTCGATCAACAACCACCTGACTATCTCCACGCGTGTGATCCGCGGTACCCTCCACAAAGACGATCTCGTCGGTCTGCAGTATCCGACCGCACTCCGCGTACGTGCGTGGGAAAACCACCGCATCGCACGTGCCCAACTTGTCCTCAAGTGTGAGGATCGCCATCTGATCGCCCTTGCGTGTCGTGATCGCGCGGACCGACTTGATCATCGCGCCCACGATCACGCCGGATTCCTGAGGCTTGTCTTTGAGCACACGGGTTGACGTGTCGCCGAATATCTCAAGTGTTCGTTCATGGCGATCCAGCGGATGCGCGCTCACATAAAAGCCAAGCGACTCCTTCTCGCGAACAAGCATCTCCGCTTCGTCCCACGGTCCGACCGCGATCAGAGCGGGTTCATCCTCGACGACAACGGCTGCCTCCTGATCGCCAAAGCCGCCGCCACCAAATAGCCCGCCTTGCCCAGCCGCACGATCCTGCGCGATCATCTGACCCGCGGACACCGCCTGCTCGATCGAGGCCACCATCGCGCACCGGTCGTCTCTTATGTGCACCGAATCGAACGCGCCGCAGCAGACCAGAGCTTCGATGGTCGCCTTATTGATCGTGCCAGGCGGGACACGTTCGCAGAAGTCGTACAGACTCTTGAAAGCGCCACCCTTCTCGCGCTCGGCAACCACTGCGTCGATCGCGCTGCTGCCGACGCCCTTGATCGCCTTGAGACCAAAGCGCACATGCCCGGTGTTATTGGTGTGCTGCTCTTCATCGTCGAAGACCACAGCAAAATCCGCGAGACTCGCGTTGACGTCGGGCGGTTTCACCTCGACGCCGATGTCGCCGTTCGCCAGCACCGTACGCCTGCAATCATCGAGGTAGGCAATCCAGTCGTCCACCTTTTGCGCCTGGCTTTCGTAGCTCAAGAACGCGGCCATGTACTGCTTGGGGAAGTAGGTCTTCAGGTACGCGGTGCGGTACGCGACGATAGCGTAGCCTGTGGAGTGGCTCTTGTTGAAGCCGTAACCCGCGAACTTCAGGATGAGATCGAACAGCTCTTCCGCTTTCTTTTTGTCGAGTCCCTTCTCGCCCGCGCCTTCGATGAACTTGGGGCGGTTCTCGTTGATGACCTTCTCTTTCTTCTTCGAGATCGCCTTAATGAGCGTGTACGCGGAGCGGAGCGGGATGCCGCCCAGCTCGTGGACGATCTGCATCACCTGCTCCTGGTAGACCATGATGCCGTAGGTCTCGGCGGTGAAGCGATCGACGATCTCGTGCACCGGCGGCACCTGCTGCTCGCCGTGCTTGCGCGCGTTGTAATCGGGGATGAGGTCCATCGGCCCCGGTCGGTACAACGCGTTCGCGGCAATCAAGTCTTCCAAGCGGTCGGGCTTCATCTGCAAGAGCAAACGGCGCATGCCGCCCGATTCAAACTGGAACACACCCGTTGTATCACCCCGGCGGAACAGCTCGAATACCTTCGGGTCGTCGTAGGTGAGCTCCTCGAGGTCGAGCGGGTCACGCGAAGGATCTTCGATACCCACCGCTCGGCGGATCTCGTCTTCGGGCAGACTCTCGTTCACGAGCTTCATGCACCGCTCGATGATCGAAAGCGTGCGCAGCCCGAGGAAATCCATCTTGAGCAGGCCCACGTCCTCGCACGTTGGGCCGTCCCACTGGGTGACCGTATCTTCGGTGCCTGGCGGTCGATAGAGCGGCACGATCTCGTGCAGCGGCCTTGTCGCCACGATCACGCCAGCAGCGTGGACCGACGAGTGCCTCGCCTGGCCTTCCAGAATCGAACCGGTGTCGATGATCTGGCGGATTGTTGATGCGTCGGGCGCGTTCGCAGGATCGCCGAAAACATCCTTGATGACATTTGCGTCGGCTCCTTCGTAGAGCTGACGTAGTCGAGGCTCTTCTTCGAGCGCTCGCTTGAAGGTCATCTTGAGCTGATCGGGGATAAGCTTTGCGAGCTTGTCGACCTGTCCCAACGGGACATCGAGCACGCGCCCGATGTCGCGAATCGCGGCTCGAGCCTTGAGTGTTCCGAACGTGATGATCTGTGCGACATGCCCGTACTTCTCGCGGACGTAGTTGATGACGTCTTGCCGCCCGTCCTGGCAGAGGTCGATATCGATATCGGGGTACTCGGATCGATCAGGGTCGGTGAAGCGCTCGAAGAGCAGGCCGTAGCGGATCGGGCAGGCGTTGGAGAGGCCCAGCAGATAACCCACCATCGTGCCGACACCCGAGCCACGGGCGAGCGACGGGATGCCGCGTTGGCGAGCCCAGTTCACAAAGTCCCAAACGATCAGGAAGTACGCCGAGATGTCCTTGTCGGCCAGGATGCCCAGCTCGCGTTCTAGACGCGCGAACACCTTCGCCATAAACGGATCGTTTGTTGCTTTATTGCTTTGTTGTTCTGCTGCTTTCTCGCCGTACCGCCACACAAGCCCCGCTTCGCAGAGTTCTCGCAACGCCAAGTCGCACTGTTCCTTCAGTGCCGTCTTATCACCCCCTGCTTGTTCATCGAACGGCAGCAACTCGTAGCGCGCACAGAAACGTTTGAACCAAGCGGTTCGGCTCTCGCTCCCGTCCCACATCTCGAAACCATCACTCGGACGCACGACCTCGACCACCGGCGCGTGGTTGCCGAACTTCAAGTCGACGTTGCACCGCTGCGCGATCCGCAGCGTGTTATCGCACGCTTCGTCCGCAACCTCGGGCCACGCGCGCTGGAATACCTCACGCATCTGCTCGGGGCTCTTCACATACAGCTCGGGCGTGTACCGCATCCGCTCCGGATCGTGCTTGATCTTGCCCGTCGAGATGCAGATCAGCGTGTCGTGCGCATCGTGCTCCTCGGCTTTCAAGAAGTGGGCATCATTGTCGCACA
>JBCDAP010000222.1:0-4382 GCA_039185335.1 Planctomycetota bacterium
AAGTCGAAGAGAATGTTGAGAACCTCACAGCCTTCTACCGGCTGCTCCGCGACATCAATCCCGAGTTGCAGCTCGTTGTCACCGTTTCCCCGGTCCCTCTGCTTGCGACCTTCCGCGACATGGATTGCGAGGTTGCGAACACGGTCTCGAAAGCGACGCTCCGCGTTGCGGTTGATCGATTCTGCCAGGTTCATCCGGAGGTTGTCTATTTTCCCTCTTACGAGCTTGTCACGCGCATGGGGCGCGACGCGTATCTCGAGGACGGCGTCCATGTCAAACCCGAGGTTGTCTCGCGCATCATGAGTGCCTTCATGGAGCACTTCGGTGATGCCGAGCCTGCGAAGGAGACCGAGACGAAGCTTGTCGATGATCAAGCTGACTTCGTTCCTGCGCCGAACGCGAAACGCGTTGGTATCGACAGTTCTTCTTGGCATGCGTTGCGTGTGCCGATCGCGTCTCTTGCGGTTGTCTACCGTCGAGAGGTGTGGAGGCGTGCCGAGGCGATCGCTGGTGAGAGTCCCATTGCTCTCTACGGAGGCGGGCGCCACACTCGCGCGATGATCGAGCAGGTTCCCGAGATCGCGGCTCGCCCCGGCACCATCATCCTTGATGACAAAGTGTCGGAGACCGAGATCATGGGCGTTCCGGTGCGCACGCCCGATGATGTTGATCCTGAAGCATACGGTGCCGTCGTGGTTTCGTCCGACTCGATTCAGGCCTTGCTTCGTGAACGAGCCTCGATCTGGCTCGGCGCAGCGAGCACGGATACCAGAATTGTCGGCATGTATGAAGGCGTCGATGGCCAGATCCTGCCGACCGCCGATCAGGTTGTTTGGGTTTCTGGCGAAGAGGCCGAAGCGGATCAGCGGTAATCCGCAGCCGGCTTCAAGCTCGGACCTGGCATCCCTGGCACATGTCCAGGTCGGCGCGCATCAGGCCCTTCTTACGACGGGCGCGACGCTTGGGGTGGTTGTACACATCAAGGATGTGCGAGTCGGCGACCGATCCAACGCCGTGTTGTCCCTCTTCATCGAAGCAGCAGTACGTCTCGCGTCCATCGGGCAAGAACCCGATCTTGAACCATTGCGAACACCCCATCGGAGGTGTTGAATAGAGCGTCTTGGTCACGACTTTGCCGAACCAGTTCTCTCGCGGCCCGCAGATCGCCCCGAACTTGGGCCAGCGCGCCGAGCACCACTTGATGAAGTCTGCGTCAGCCTCGCTCCCGTCGCCGACCCTTGAAACGCGGACTGGGAGATCCATCACGCCCGAAGCGATACGCTCGTGCAGGCGGTCGAGGTTGTCGAGGGTACGGTCATAATCCAACTGCATGACACGCTGGTACTCATCTTTGCGGTGGTCATTGAAGCTTACGTTGAAGTAGGTGATTTTGCGGAATCGCGCGATGCGATCAAGATTCGCGTCGTTGAGCACGCTCCCGTTCGTTGCGATAGTGATATCCGCGTTGGGCAGTTCGTCGTTGATCCGCGGGATGTAATCGAAGATACGTTTGTCAAGGAAAGGTTCGTTTACGCGGTGCGGGCAGAGCTGGAAGGGAATCTCCTCAGGGATATCGTTCAGCTCGCGGATGACCTTGTCGATGAGTTCATCCGTCATGCGCACGCCCTTGCGTTCGAGCGTTGGATACGGGCAAAAATCACAGGCGGCGTTGCACCGAGCGAGCGTCTCGAAGTGCACCGCCATCGGATAGTCCATGTAAGGCCCGTCGGCAAGATCGAGAATCCAGAGCTTGTACCCGTCATCACGCTTCTGCCAGTCGTCGGACTGCTCGGGCTGTGCCTTGTGGGCGGGGATGTAGGGCTTGGGCAAAGGCTTTGAAGTGATACTCATCCGTGCGTCTCTTGCTTTGCATCCGCGCCGCGATGGCGACCCAGGAAGCGGAGTGCGGCGTGGCTCCACGACCCCAACGTGTCGCGGTGCCCATGCAGCCAACCCGGAAGCTGCTGGGCACGCCGATCGGTCATCGGCACATCGTGCCAGTGCAGCGACTTCGAGCCCATGAGGAAGCAACGCCCGTCGATGCCGTGGCACAACCACGTCGGCGCCGCCGCTTCCGGGTCGCGGAGCGCCTCGATCGAGTTATCGGCGATCCCGAGCGACGGAAACACTCGATAATCCACAAAGATCGCATTGACCTCGGTGATTGCTGCGAGGCGGTAATCCTTCGAGAAGCCCAATTCAACGAGCGACACAAGACTCGCCCCGCGATGCAGATCCGGATCCCGAGGCTGCACATAGGGCAGGTGCGGGGGAATCGTTGGGTTGTGCTCGATCACAACGATCGCCGCCCTGTATCGTTCTGTCGCTTCCCAGACGTGGTAGTCATTGCCATCGATATCGATCGACAGCACGTCGAAGATCTCGGGGCACTGGGTTTTGGCCAGGATGGCATCGAGCCGATCTGGGCCTTCCCATCCGACTTTGGCGCACACAGGAGTGAGGTTCTCAAAACGCTCGCATTGCCTTTTTAGGTCTGCAAATCGAGAATCGGATGCTTCGATGAGCACACCGCGCGCATTTTGGGTTTCGATCAGCCGTCGGGTGTTCGAGAAGTGTTTCCCGTCCCAGGCACCAAACTCCACGACCCAAGGCGGCCCTTCGGGCCTACCTGGAAGTGCCGGGGCGGCCTCCAGAATGGCATCGACAATCGCATCTTCACCGAACTGGGCGTGATAGCCTCTCTCGCTTGGCGCTGCCCTGATATCGATACTTGTAAGCACAGAGAAGTGTCGGCCTCATTTGCGCTGTTGCTTGAGAATGCAAGGCGTGGCTCGAGGGCACGGCAGCCGATCTGAAAGTATTAACCATGTAACCTTGCGGCATGAAGGTTATTCAAGAATGAGGACAGCGAGTTCCTGTGCAGGGCACGCCCCAGAAGCAAACAATCGTGTCGGGGTGCGAGCATTTACGCCAGGAACGGTCCAACATGAAGAAACAACGAGAGTCTGCTGCCACCGGTAGCTCATTCCAATCCAGATTTCTGGGCTTGAAGTCCTATAAGAAGCTTCGCGTGCTGTCGTCATAGTCCCGGCTAAGGCGAATTTTCTGGCTTATTTGGCCTTGAAGCCATCTCAGCGTCTCAATACCTCGATAAGTGAATATCATAATTGTTTTCATTAATGATTGCCGCAGTGACAAATTGGCGATAACCTTTAAAACGAAGATGGCATTTCGTCTTTTCCCGCCATCGAACCACCATTGGTTCAGCATGTATGGGCAACGCAAGGAATCGGGGGTAGTCGACGATGCGGCCTTTCAGCCAACAGAGTCTTTCCTGCCGAAGGGCCTTCACGCTCATCGAGTTGCTCGTTGTGGTCGCTGTGATCGCATTGCTCATCGGACTGCTTTTTCCAGCCCTCGCTGGTGCGAGGCGTGCCGCGCTCAACGCATCGTGCATGAGCACCCTCCGTCAAGCGGGCCTGGCGTTCTGGCAATACTCAGCGGATTACCAGGACGAGCTGCCCAATCTCTGGGCAGCACAGGATTTCCAGCGCGTGCTTGCGGGGACATGGGAGTTCAACACCGAAGTCATGCTCGCATTCGAGCAGTACGACCTCAAGCACGAGTACCTCAAATGTCCGTTCGTTGCCGACACAGAGCGAACACCTGGTTTCGACGCCGTCGAACTCAACGTGAGCGCTTTTGCATCGATTATCCACCAAGGCTGGCACGCTCGGAAGCGGAGCGCACTCGGCGTCAACGTGAATGATTGGGTTGGCACAGACTATTCATTCGTCTTCGGCGCGGACGAAACCTTTCTGCGAGGCCTCACCAGCCCAAGCACAGGCCAACCGATCGTTTGGAGTTCGGGCGACGTGGTGTACACCACAGTGACAGACACCGCCCAGCCCGCGTCCTATCGCATGGATCGTTCAAACCCGAGCGATATCCTCGCGGCAGACCTCAACTTTTCTGATCGCGGGGCAGATGATTCGAATTACGGCAAGAGCAATCATGTTCTGAATCGCAGAGGAGCGCAGACCTCAACAAGGCTTGCTTCGTCGGATGCGATCGCCAGGCAGTGGGACAACAGCAATCGTCTCGCGCACGATGGATCGGTTGAATCGAATCGATCAATCTACTTCGGTGCGAACGATGGGATGCCGACGTTCGCACCGAAGCGCGCGCCTTCCCAACCGGACCCGTCGTTGGGCACGTTGGCGCCATTGATCGCCGATGCGTCGATCGAGAAGCCGCGGTCGGCGCCCGTGTTGACGATTCCGCCCGAGTAGTCACCCAGGAACACGCCGGGGTTCATCCAGCTGTTCGAGTCGTTCAGGCCGTTGTAGGCGTAAACGGCCATGCGGTTGTTCACGAAGTCCATGTAGAAGATGGCGAGCTCGTTGACGTCCGCGCGCTTG
>JBCDAP010000223.1:0-4378 GCA_039185335.1 Planctomycetota bacterium
ACGGACACCGGGTTCAGCGAGGTTGATTGCTGTTGGTCTCGGAGCTTCTGTGCCTGCGCGATGAGTTCTTGCGCGTTGGCGTAGATCATGTCGGCCGGGAACGCCTGTGACGAGGCGGGCGTGGCCAGGGCGATAATCGCAAGAAGGCAGATAAGGGCTCGGGTCATGCGACGATGCCTCCCTGCGCAGAGGCACCTCGCAGACGGTTCAACTGGCTTTCGAGTTCTGCGCTTGCTCGGGCGTGGTCATTCTCATTGTCGATGTTCGCCATAGCCATGCGAGGTGAGGTCGGGCCGGCGGTTTCTTCAGCGACGAGACTCGGATCGCTCTCGAACTCGCTGAGTAGGTCATTGAATTGCTTGGAAAGCGTTTCGCCTTCTTCATCGCGTGTTTTGAGAAGGATCGATGCCACGTCCTCGGCGTCATTGAATTCCGAGAGGGTACGGAAGCCGTTCGCGGTCTGATCGAGCACGAGCACCCGGCGGTCAACTTTGAGAAGAACGATCGAATGGCCGCGGGCGATCGGGTAGCGTCCCAACGCGAAGACAACGCCTGAAGGCGCACGGCCGCTCGAGCCAAGCTGGTGGCGGAGGTTGTTGCCGGTGAGGTTGGAGCCTTTCTTCATGGCAAACGCGAAGCCGCTGATCAGGATGAGCACCAGGGCGAGCGAGCCTGCTGTTCGGGCCCACGAAGGCAGGGCTGATGATTCGGCTGTGCCGGGTGCCGGCTCGACGCTCGCGCTCGGAGAAGGCGCTCCGAGCGGCAAATCGTTATTGGTGCTCTGGGCGAACGAGAGAGGTGAGCAGGCAGCAATCAGAATGGCAACGATCGCGAACGCGATGCGGTTGGTGCGGGCGGCCATCCATGGCCTCCTTTTGAGCCGGGCTCCGCCGGCGGGTTGGTGAGTCAGCTATCAAGCGTTCTTCGCGAGTTCTCCAGCGGCGGTGTGGGCGAGGATCTCGTTGACACGCACACAGAAATTGTCGTTCAGGACGAGCACTTCCCCTTTGGCGACTGGGCGGCCGTTGACATAGATGTCTACAGGATCGCCCGCGAGCTTGTCGAGCTCGACGACCGAACCGTCGCCCAGGCGCAGCACATCATCAACGTGCATGCGAGTCCGCCCCAGCTCAACTTTGACATTCAGGTTGACATCGCCGAGGAGTGTGATCCCGCCGGGGAGTTCGCCTGAAGGGGTTGAGCCCGCGAAGTCGGGCATGTTGAGCGCTTCGCCGCCCATCATCGCCGCTTCGGCGGCTTCCGCAGCGGCCGCTTGGGGGGCCGTGGTGTCCTCCCCCGAGTTCACCGCGTTGATCGCATCCTGAACCGCGGAGAGAACGGATGCCTGGGCGTCGTTGATCGCCTTCTCGGCAGGATCTTCTGGCTCGGATTCGCTTTCGCCCTCGGCAGAATCTTCGGGCGCTTCGGCGGCTTCCTCCGATGCATCCTCTCCGATTGGTTCTTCTGGTTGACTCTCCGATGCCTCAGGATTCTCGTCGGCAGGCGGATTTGTCTCTTCATTCGGGTCTGGCTCGGCCATCCTAGCCTCGCTGGTGTTTGGGACTCTCGAATTGGGCGCGGCGGAACGCACAGCCGACGCGTGGTGTCTGATCCTCAGACAGGCCTTCTATCGTCCGAAAAGTGCCGACTGGGCGATTGTTTGTCAACTCAGTTGGCAGAAGGTGCCAACTCGCCCGGCAATGATTGCGCGAGCGAATCAAGGCGAGAGCGTAACCCATTCGCCTTCGTCGGCCGGCCCTTTGCAAGCTTGCAGTGTTTTCGATGCCGGCGTCATCAGAGCGCAAGCATTTGTCGCGGCGTACTGCTCGTCAGCGTGCTTCCGATTAATCGAGTTTGGTGCATCCGCGCGGTCTCCCATCATCTCGATGAGTGCTCCGGGCGTGATGTCGTTCCGATCCAACATCGCTGTGGCGCGAGCGAAGCGATGCGTTGAGCTCTCAGAAGGAGGCTCGGCTTCGAGGGTTTGGTGATGGGAGGCCAAGCAATGGTTGGTCTGGATGATTGGCTCATCGGCAAGATCACGCCGGGTCACGTGATCCTCGCTGGCTTCAAGTTGGACGGTTGTTGCCGTGTCCGAGCACCAGTATGTGTGGGCGGCCAGGCGTACCGCATTGACGACGATGGTGGCTGCCTGGGGAGCGCTCGAAGCTTCGCTGAGAGCTTTATGAAGGATGTTGAGGTATCCAACGCCAGAAGTATTGACCGACCGGACTTTGATGTTGGTTGTCCCGACCGCGACACCAAGCTCGTTCACACCGATCAGGGTTGGGCAGCCGACGGTTGTGATCGCGACGGTGTTGGGTCCATCGCTGGGTTTTCGATGGATCGCGACCACAAAGTCCATGTCGCGAGGGTGGAGATCCCACGTCTGGCCGGCAAGCAAGTTCCCCTCTGCGGTCTGCGAAGGCGGGATCGTGAAGGCGGTGCACCCGTCGTCCTGCTCCGCCGGGACCGGCGCTTTATTCGAAGCGATTAGGATCGAATCGCGGAGATCGGAATAATTGCCCGCCGCGTAGAGGGCCGGTACCGAGACGCCGGCACCTTCTGCAGTTGCTCTGAGTTCGGTCGAGCCGTTGGCATCAAACGCCTCGAGCGAAGCCAGCGATTGTTCCGCGTGCTCGATGATCAGTTGCTCTGGTGCTTCGAAGCGGCGATCGCTCAGGTACTTGGCTGTGATCTCGATACGGTGAGCGGTGAATGTTTGGATGTCATCACGGAGGGCTTCGCCGTGCGCATGACCGATCTGTTTCGGCGTGCCAGAGAAGGTGTGGATTGGGAGGATGTGCTTCATGAGTTTGTTGATGGGTTTGGTTGTTCTTGGTTCTGGTCGGGATCGAGGCGAGAGATGCCCGCCGTGATGAAGATACCGAGCAGTATGAGCCCGATTGCACCGGCAATCTGTTTGGTGTTCGGTGCAAAATACTCCGTAGGCCAATCCTCGCGCTCGACTTCTTTGATTTTGGTGACCGCGACCATGTACGCATTGCCGTCGTCGTCGGTTCGTTCTTCGATAGCTGTGACAGAGGCGCCTTTGAGTGTGTCGCCGATCTCAGGAGTAATAGTCTGTTGAAACGGGTAGAGCCCAACGATCGCGCCGAGCAAGAGGCCGAGAAGTAAACCGAGTGTTGGCTTTTCAACACGGGTGAGTAAGAGCTTGAGGAGGTTCGACACTCCGACCACACCAACCAGAACACCGAGCCCGACCGGGACAAGCGTCGGGAAAGCGCGGAGTGTCTCGTCCACAGAGAGGCCGAGAACACCTGTTTTGAACTGGTCGATCGCGCCGAGGAACGGCACGTAGACGCCCAGCACGAGAAAGAGATATCCGCCCGAGACACCGGGCAGGATCATTGCTGAGGCCCCCGCGATACCCGCAAGGAACATGAAGAGGTATCCATCGCGGCTCACCGCGTCGGGTTGCTGCGCCTGGATGATGGCCAGCACAGCCATCCCAACGAATCCAATGATGCTCCCGATGACCGCTCCTGGTGTCGCAGGACGGAGCAGCTTCCAGACGAGCGGTACACCACCGAGCGTCAACCCGATGAACAACGCATACGCGGCCCATCGATGGTCGATCACCAAGGCTTTGACCGGGCCAGCAAGGAAGAGGATCGCGGCGAAGACCGCCGAGATGATGCAGGAGATAGTCACGATGGAGGCGGGCTTGAAGCGGAAGGCGGTCAGATCAGCGATCGCGTTGATGAAGTGTCTGTACACGCCCGCGGCCAGAAGCATCGTTCCGCCCGAGATCCCGGGGACGAGGTTGGCGAGGCCCATCAGCGTGCCGCCGAGGAGGCATCTCAGGATCGGTGGCCGTTGGGTATCGGTGGAGGATTCGGCAGTGCTCATGGCTGGCTCGTATCGGCTTAGTTCAGCGGGAACATAATCCCGGCGTACACCATGAACGAATCTCTCGCGGGGTTCTCATCGGTACCGAACTGGGAGGCGTTGGAGATGTGGTGCCAGCGCACGCCGCCGATCCAGCGGGCGTTGGAATCACCCAGCCGCACCGTGAAGCCCATGCCGGCCCGAGGCATGAAGTTGAAGCTCGTGCCCTCGTCGGGCACGTCGTCCGAGGCGAACATCACGCCGATGCCGGTGTCCGCGTAGATCGTCCAGTCCTTTTCCTCGTCGTGGGCGAAGTGCCAACGGAAGACGATGTTCGGATTCACGCTGAAGGCGTCGTCTTCTTCTTGCAGGTGGCCCCAGAGCCCCAACTCGAACGCGACCTCGACGTCCTCGACGACGAAGTGGCTGATGGCGCCGTGGATGTTGATGTCGGTGTTATCGCCGAAGTCGTCGGCGTAGAGCCCGCCGATGGTCGCCCACCAGCTTCCCTCGGCGCCGAGGGAAG